>CAZMPE010000024.1:7227-14001 GCA_964567955.1 uncultured Phycisphaeraceae bacterium
GGATGAGTGTGCGGCCCGTCTATCTCGTCATTCTGCTGGCGGCGCTCGGCTCGTGCGCGGAGCGGCCGGACGCGGCCCGAGCGGGCACGCCGGATCGGGAGTCGGCCATGGCGGACACATCGCGCGGCAAAGTGGTGAAGACCGACGAGGAATGGCGCAGGGAACTGACGCCGGAGCAGTACCGCATTCTCCGTCAGAAGGGGACGGAGCGGGCCTTCACCGGCGAGTACTGGGACACGACGACATCCGGCACGTACAAGTGCGCCGGCTGCGGCGAGGTGCTCTTTGCGTCGGGCGAGAAGTTCGAGTCCGGCTGCGGCTGGCCGAGTTTCTCCGCGCCGGCGGGGGGCATCGACGAGCACAAGGACGAGAGCTTCGGAATGGTCCGGACGGAGGTGACCTGCGCCCGCTGCGGCGGCCATCTCGGGCACGTCTTCGAGGACGGCCCCCCGCCGACCGGCCTGCGGTACTGCATCAACTCCGCTTCGATCACGCTCGTGCCGGACAAGCCGGGCCAGGACTAGTTCAACCCAGCAGCGAGACGACGCGTTCGGGCGCGCTGTTCGCCATCGCCAGCGCCGCCCGAGCCGCGCTGTTGATCGTCCCGGCCCGAGCCAGTTCCGCGGCCTCCGCCGCGAAGTCCGTGTCCCGCACCGACGAGCGTGCCGCCGCAATGTTCTCGAGGGCGACCGCCCGCGACCGCAGCTCCGGCCCGATCGCGTTGCGCTGGAAGGCGCCCAGCGAGCCGAGGATCTTCCCGACCGATTCCGCCGCGGCCCGGATCGACTCGTAGGCGGCCCCGAGGTTCGAGCCCGAGGCGCTGATGGGCCCGCCCGAGCCGGCGTCGGACAGGTTGTAGGTCTCGCCGCCGGATTCGACCTGGCCGAGCCCGCTGGTGGAGACCGCGTCGAGCGTGTAGGAGGCCTGGCCGGCCTGGAGCGTGACGCTCCCGTCGAGCAGCTTGCTGCCGCCGAACGACGCCGACGAGGCGATTCGGTCCACCGAAGCGAGGATGGAGTCGAGTTCCATCTGGTTCGCCTCGCGCTCCGCCCGTGACAGGCCGCCCGTGCTGGCGTTCGCGACGGCGAGGGCGGAGGCGTCGGTGAGCATGCCGGAGATCTGCGAGAGGGCGCTCTCGGCCGTCGCCGCCACCGCGTCGGCGCGCTCGATGGAGCGGGACTCGGCGTCGAGGCGCGCGAGTTCCGCCCCGAGACGCTCGGAGTGGATCAGCCCCGCGGGATCGTCGGCCCCGCGGTTGATGCGCAGCCCCGTCGAGAGCTTCTGGAATGAACTCGTGAGCGCCCGGTCGCTCGACAAGAGCGTGCGGAGCGCACCCGCGTTCCCGGCGCCGCCGGACAGCGTGATCATGTTCCTCCCTCCGCCCGGCCCCGGGCGTGTGCCGTTCCCCAAAAGTGCCAAACGATCGGGGCGTCGGCCAGCCCCGGTAAGCTCGAATCTTCCCCGCCCCGCCGATAACGAGTCCGTCGTCTCGTCCATCATGCCGGACCGGACCGGTCCGCGCCGACTCGACGCGCGGCGGCTGAAGGGGCCCCGCCCGATCGCCGAATCCAAGGGCCGATGGGTCTTCTCGATTCGCTCAAGGGCGGTTCGCCGGCGCGCCCCGCGGTGCCGCGCAAGCACGAGCGTTATCAGACGTCCGGGCTGTCCTGCCCGCTCGGCGAGCTGCTCGACCTCTCGCAATCCGGCATGCGGATCGGCTGCGAGAAGCGGCCGGCCGTGAAGCCGGGCGACGTGGTGCCCCTCTCGATCCGGTCGGCCAGCCAGCAGCTCTCGGTCTCCGGCCGAGTCATGTGGATGCGCCGCAAATCGTGGCGTGCCTTCCACGTCGGGTTCCAGTTCATCGATGTCCGCCCCGGCGTCGGCGACGCCCTGGTCCAGTTCGCGCGCCACGGGTTCATCGAGTACGACGGAGCGTCAACGACGAAGCGGTCCGCGACCATCGTCGAGGTCGAGGACCTCTACGCGATCCTCGGCGTGCCGGGCGACGCCTCGGCCGAGCAGATCCACAACGCCTACCGCAAGGCGGCGCGCCAGTACCACCCGGACACCTCGCCCGACCCCGAAGCGCAGGACAAGTTCACGCGGATCGGCAAGGCCTACTCCGTGCTGCGCGATGAGACGTCGCGCAAGAAGTACGACGTTCTCTTCGCCCGCGGCGCCGCCTGACGCTCAGAGCGACAGCAGGAACGGGATCCCCCACCAGAAGACCGCCATCCGCGCCAGGTACACGCCGATCGCCAGCAGCACCGCGTCGGTCAGGTCCAGTTCCATCATCTCGTGGAAGAGCGCGATCAGCACGAGCTGCGGCACGATCCACGCCAGCACGAAACCGCCCGGGATGTGCAGCAGCGCCACCCGCGAGAGATCCGCCGCCGCGCAGATCCCCGCGAGCCGCGCGCCGGACAGCGCCATCGTCGCGTCGAAACCCATCCAGAGCGCGCCGAAGACCCAATACACGCCGACCGCGACGGGCAACGCCAGCAGGTAGCCGAGCACGTACCCGCCCATGTCCCGCCAGTCGAAGAGCAGCAGGATCAGCAGGGAGGTCAGAACCACGCACGCCGCCGCCATCCCCAGGGGGAACTTGAACCCGTCGCGCCAGGACACCGCGTCGTCCCCGGACCGCCGCCGCCCGCGCGCCGCCGACCACGGCTTGCCGCACTCGGGGCAGATCAGCCGCTTGAGGCCGGTCAGGTCGTACCCGCAGTGACGACAGGTGAGCGCGCCCGCGCCGCCGCTGACGGTCGGAGCCCGGATACCCGACCGCGTGTCGTACCCGCACGTGGAACAGACCTCAACCCCCGGCGCGAGCGTGCGGATGCAGACCGGGCAGAACGCGGCGTCCGCCGCCCCCTCGGCCGGGGCCAGCGGGACCGGCATGGCGTCCGCGGGCTGCTCCGGGGGTTGGAATCCGGGGCCGTCCGGCGCATGGTCCTTCAGGCAGTCCTTGCAGATGTAGCCGCCGCGGCTGTCCCTCTGCCGCTGACGGGTCGAACAGTCCCGCCCGCACCGGACACAGACCTTTGCCAACGGTTCCGGGGGCATTCGGCGACCCTTGCTCCGGCCCCAGCAGGCCGGCCCGGCAGTGTACAGGGGCTCTCGAAGTGCCCGGATTCCTTTCTATACTGATCTCCCGGATGCCGACCTCTCTTGTGGGGTCGACACGCAGGGGCCGGTCCGGACAATGCCCGAGGGACCGAGCCGGCCCGGCGTCTTGGGCTCTCGGGCAAAGATCGATCGGAACTCGAAGATGAAGATTTACGTCGGGAACCTTCCCTTCAGCGCCACCGATGCGACGCTCAAGGACGTGTTCGCTCAGCACGGGCAGGTGGACAGCGCCTCCGTTGTCCTGGATCGGGATACAGGCCGCTCCCGCGGCTTCGGGTTCGTGGAGATGGGCGACGCCGCCGCAGCCCAGAAGGCGATCGCCGCCCTCAACGGCTACTCCATGGACGGACGCCCGCTCGTCGTCAACGAGGCCAAGCCGCGCGAGGATCGTGGCCCCCGCGCCGGCGGCGGTCGCGGCGGGTTCGGCGGCGGTGGTGGGGGCGGTGGTGGCGGTCGCGGTCGCTGGTGATCCGCCGGTCCAACTCATGAATGAACAGAGCCCCGGGGCGTATCCCCGGGGTTTTCTGTTGATCGCACCTTGCGCGGGCGCTCGCAGGAGACAAAAACGCCCGTCGCGAGGGTGGCACGCGACGGGCGGATTGCAGCGGGGCAAGGGAGGTGGTGGTGGTGCGCCCCGCCGCACAGTTTCAAAGCACCCGGCCGATCGTCGATCAGCCGGGTACGGGACGAGTACGCGCGAGGGGCTCCCACCATGACCCGTGTGCGCAACCCCCCGCGGACTCAGGGGGGGCACGCGACCGGAGAACGCCGCGTCCCTGCGGCGCACGTCCGATGATCTCGGGCCGGGGAGCGTCGAGTCCATCCTGGGCCCCGCCGCTCGTTGACAGACACTTCAATCCCGCGACAGACCGTCTCCGGAATGCCGGGGTCTCTCTCCGTCCATCCTCCAGCTCATCGCGACCCGCCGTCGCGACGGGCGCGCTTCGATTCCTGGCGCGCGATGACCGTCGGCAGTCTCCCGAACCGCTCGGCGTAGCTCGCGTGCCATTTCTCCCGGTCGTACACCTCGAGCCGGTTCCGCGCCCCGACGATCACGACATCGGGAGACGTCAGCCCGGCCCAGGTCAGGTGATTGCGCGGCAGCATGATCCGGCCCGCCGAATCCATCTCCAGACGCTCGGTCGAGCCGTACAGCGTCGCGTCCAGCTCCGCCTCGTCCTCGTCCGGTATCAGCGACTCCTGCCCCATCTCCGCCAGACGCGTGAACCTCGCCTCGGTGTAGAGACGGATCGGTCCGCCCGGGTACGGCACGCTGAACCACGCCTTCCCGTCCCGCTTCGCGTCCAGCAGAGACCGGTACTTCGCCGGGATCGCCAGCCGGAGCTTCGAGTCGATCGTGTGTTCGGAGTACCCGGTGAAGAAAAGCACGAGTGTTGGGCTCCACGAGCATGGGCTGGGATTATGCCCCACCCTGCCCCACAATGCAACACCATTTGGCACCGATGGGGAAATCAATTTCGATTTTTTGATCGGGCCGCGCGGGCCGAACCCGCTCGCGCCCCAAACGGCGGATTCGCGTCCCGGGCCACCGGCGTTTACACTCCGCCGCCGGTCAGTCAGCGGGGTCAGCCATGGCGACGAGTGGGGAACAAGCGCTCAAGCTGCTCTCTAACTTCTGTCGTGGCAGCTACATCCTGACGGCGGCCCACGACAACAAGAGATCCGGCCAGCTGGTTCATTGGGTGCAGCCGTGCGCGGACACCCCACCGCTGGTATGCGTCGCCGCCCGCAAGGGCCACACGATCGAACCCCTGATCCGCGATAGCCACGCCTTCGCCGTCTGCCGCGTTGATCCGGAAGACAAGCTCGTCATGCGGAAGTTCGCCTCCCAGCGCCCGCCGGACGCCTCGGGCGATCCTTTCGACTCGATCGACGTGGAGCGCGTCGTCACCGGTGCGCCGGTGCTCAAGCGCTGCGTGGTGGCGGTGGACTGCACCGTCGTGCGCCACTTCGACCTCGAGGCCGATCACGAGTTGTACATCGGCCTCGTCGTCGGCGGATGGACACCGAACGCCAAGCACTGACGCGCCGACTCCTTCAGCCGCGCCGCGCGCCCAGCGCCGCCTCGATCTGATCGCCCATCGCCCGGTCGAACGCCGCCTCGCCGAATCGTTCGGCGTTCTCGCGGCAGGCCCTCCCGCATCCCTCCGGGATCCGCGCTATCGCCGCGACCAGCGACTCGGGCGTCGGCTCATCGAACAGCGCCCCCGTCACGCCGTCCACGACCGTGTCGAGCGCGCCGCCCGCGCGGAAGGCCGCCACGGGAAGCCCGCACGCCTGCGCCTCCACGGCCACGATGCCGTAATCCTCGATCTGCGGGAAAAGAAAGATCCCCGCCGTCCGGTAGAGCTCGCGCAGCCGCTCGTCGCTGACCCGCCCGACGAACTCCACCGTCGGGCCCGCGGCACGCTCCAGCTTCCGGCGCTGCGTGCCGTCGCCCGCCACGATCAAGCGGTGCCGCGCCAGGTTCGCCGCGCCGACCGCCAGGTCCACGCGCTTGTACGGCTCGAGCGCGCTGACGACGAGCCAGAAGTCCTCGCGCTTCGCGCCCGGGTCCGGCGTGTAGTATCCGGTCCGTGTCGGCGGGAAGACGATCGCGGAATCGCGCCCGTAGCACCGCCGGATCTCGGCCTCGATGTGGCGCGAGATCGCAACGAACCGCGTGACGTTGGCCGCCGTCGCCCGGTCCCACGCGCGGAAGCGCCCCGCGAACATCCGGAGCCCCGCGCCGCGCAGCCCGCCGCCCGACGCGTACTCGTCGAACCGCGACCAGACGTAGCGCGCGGGCGCGAAGCAGCAGCACAGGTGCGGCACGCCGTCGGGAGTCCTGAGCCCCTTGATCGCCGCGGAACTCGTCGAGATCACCAGGTCGATCGGCCGCCGCCGGTGCTCGCGTTCCAGCGCCCGACCCAGCCGCCCGACGGCCCACGGAAAGAGCGGCAGCATCCAGCGGCGCGCCCGCGTCGCGCCGGGGATGCGGTTCAGCGGCGACGCCGTCACGCCCGTGCCCGCGCGGATGCGATCGACGGCCGGCGCGACGGGAAGCCCCGCGTCGAACATCACGAACAGGCCGGCCGCCTCGTGCCGCTCCTCAACCAGGCGGGCCACGCGCTCCAGAAACGCCTCCCCGCCCCGGACCACGTCGAGCCAGTCATGTGCCAGTGCGATCCGCATCTCGTTGAGCACCCCGCGGCAACCATCGACCGGTCTACCATCGCGCCGATGAGCCCCGTCCCAGAGCCGCCCGGCCTGCGTTCCCCGGACAACCTCCACGGGCTCGATTACCGTGCCGAGGCCGCGCGCCTCGGCCCCCCGACCGTACCCATGATCGATACGCACGCGCACATCTCCGGTCAGGGCGCGGCGAGAGTGTACGACGAAGTCCGGGGCCTCTTCGGCGTCCGCCAGACCTGGACGATGACGCAGCTCCCGGGCGCGCAGCTCGTTCGCGACACGCTCGGCGAGTCCGTGCGATTCATCGCCTTTCCGACCTGGAACGATCCCGACCGGTCCCGCACTCACCGCGACGGATACCCGCGCGTCATCGAGGAGTTCCGCACGAAGTTCGACGCGCGGATCCTGAAGATCTGGGCTTCGCCTCGGTTGCGCGACCTCATCCCGGAC
>CAZMPE010000025.1:0-13915 GCA_964567955.1 uncultured Phycisphaeraceae bacterium
GGCGCGGCGGCGCCGCCGCCGACCGCGCCCGGCGCCGGGGCGCCGCCGGCCGGCGGCGCATCGACGAGCACTTTGACGTAAGCACCATGGTCGCGCGTTACGAGTCGTTGTACGAGGAGGTCCTGCGGGGCGCCGTCGCCCGCGCGGGATGACACCATCATGATGCGGCAGCTCTTCCGACACCTCGTCATCCCCGCCTTTGAGACGGGCTTCAAGCGCCGCAAGACGTTCCGTTACCTGAACCAGCTCGAGCGGACGCAGTGGCTCGACCGCGCGTCGATCGAGGATCTGCAGTTCCGGGCCCTGCGCCGACTGATCGAACACGCCCACAAGAACTGCCCGTACTACCGGCGCGAATGGGATCGCCTCGGTCTACACCCGGGCCGCCTGGCCGCGCCCGCGGATATCGCCCATTGGCCGGTCATCGACGCCGAGACCGTGCGCGCCCACCGGGCCGAGATGCGCGCGGCCAACTGGAAGCGACCCCTCATCGACAAGTCCACCGGCGGAACAACGGGCGTCCCCATCCGGTTCGATCTCGATCTCGACAGCTACGACAGGCGCGTGGCCGCCGCGCACCGCGGGTACGGCTGGGCCGGCGCCGAGCCGGGAACGAACCAGCTCTACCTCTGGGGCGCGCCGATCGGTCCGCGCTCCCGCCGGGCGAACCTGAAGGACCGCCTCTACCACGGGCTCTACCGGCGCCACGTTCTCAACTGCCTCGAGATGGACGACGATCTTCCCGCCCGCTTCGCCGCCACGCTCGACCGGCTGCGACCGGACGCCGTCGTCGCCTACACGAACCCCATGAGCGAGATCGCCCGCCGCCTCGAAGAGGACGGCGTCCGGGTCTCGCACAGGCCGCGGGCCATCCTCGTCGGGGCCGAGAAGCTGCACGACTTCCAGCGCGAAACGATCGAGCGGGTCTTCGGCGCCCCGGTGTTCGAGACGTACGGGTCGCGTGAGTTCATGCTCATCGGCAGCGAGTGCGACCGACACGAGGGTCTCCACCTGACCGCCGAACACCTGCTCGTCGAGATCCTCGCCGACGACGGCCGGCCCACCCCGGACGGAGAGGAAGGCAACGTCGTCATCACCGACCTCTACAACCTCGGCATGCCGTTCGTCCGCTACGCCAACGGCGACCGAGCCGTGGCCGGTTTCGCAACCTGCACGTGCGGACGCGGCCTGCCCCTGCTCCGGAAGGTCGTCGGCCGGCGTCTCGACGTGCTCGTCGCGACGGGCGGTCGCGTCATCCCCGGCGAGTACTTCCCGTACCTCGTCAAGGACTTCCCGGCCGTTCGGCGCTTCCAGGTCGTCCAGGACGAGCCCGATCGCGTGCGCTTCGCGATCGCGAGCGAGAACATGGCGGACGCCGACCGGACAAGGCTCGAGCGGCTGGTGCGCGAGGCGTTCGGCCCGGGCGTCCGCGTGGAGTTCGAGCCCGTCCGCCGGATCCCGCTGACCCCGGCCGGAAAGCTGCGCGTCGTCATCAACCGCATCCCCGGAAGGAGGGCGGGATAGTGCGCGTCCTCGCCGTCACCAGCCTCTACCCGAATCCGTACCAGCCCCACCGCGCGCCGTTCAATCTCCAGCAGTTCCGCGCGCTGGCCGCGTGCCACAGCCTCCACGTCATCGCCCCCATCTCGTGGACGAGCGAGACCACCGCCCGCCGCACGGGAACGAGAATGCCGGTCGACCGCAGGGAAATCACCGACGGGTTCATCGTCCATCATCCCCGGTTCGCCTTCCCGCCGAAAGTCCTGCGCGGCCTGCACGGAGCGTTCTTCCGCACGAGCATCCGCCGGTGCTTCCGCGAGACCATCCGCGAGTTCCGGCCCGACGTCGTGCTCGGCTGCTGGGCCTACCCCGACGGCTGGGCCGCCATGCACCTCGCGCGCGAGGCCGGACTGCCCGTGGCGATCAAGGTCCTGGGGTCGGACCTCCTCACGATCGACAACCACCCGGCCCGGAAGGCCCGGACCGTCGAGGCCCTCGCCGGCGCGGACGCCGTCATCGCCGTCGGCCGCCACCTGGCCGAACGGGCCGTCCATCTGGGAGCCCATCCCTCACGCGTCCACGTGGTGTACAACGGCGTCGACACAACCGTGTTCTGCCCGGGAGATCGCGCCCGGGCACGCGAACAACTCGGCCTCCGATCGCCCGATCCGCTCATCCTCTGTATCGGGAACCTCGTCCCGGTCAAGGGGATCGACGTGCTCATCAACGCGCTGGCATCTCTGCGGCATGAAGGGGCGCGCTTCCGATGCGCGATCGTCGGGGCCGGCCCCCTGCGAAAGAGCCTGGAACGCCGGATCGCGATGCTGAATCTCGACGGCTGCACCCGGCTCGTCGGCGCCAAACCGCTCAAGCAGATGCCTCAGTGGTACCGCGCGGCGGATCTCGTCGTCCTGTCCAGCCATTCCGAGGGCGTCCCCAATGTGCTGCTGGAAGCCGGCGCGTGCGGGACACCGTTCGTCGCGACCCGCGTCGGAGGCGTCCCCGAGATCGCGGGCGCCGTTGGGCTGGTCCCCCCGGACGACCATGTCGCACTCGCCGGCGCCATCCGCAAAGCACTCGACGGCGGGCACCCGGAGTCGCCGGCCCATCGAACCGAGAGCTGGAATGACTCGGCACAGAACCTGGCGGCGGTGCTCGAGTCGATCGTCGGCGCCGCGTCCCTTCCAATCGCCCGCGCGGGATAGCCAGACGTGCCCCCAGCCACCACTATCCTCGCGATCGCCGCCGCCGCCCTCGTCGCGCTGGCCGCATTCGTCGCGTGGAACATGCGCCGTCGCCATGTCCATCTCTGGCTCGCCGCCTATCTCAAACAGTCACTTCTGCGCATGCTGTCGCGCACGCGACCGGGGCCGATCCACGTTCTGATCTGCATCGCCGACCATTTCGAGCCCGAGTGGGGCGAACCGACCCGCGAGGTCGCCGATGCCCGCGTCAAGGCATGGACAAGGGACTACCCCCGTCTCTTCGGTCGTTTCACCGACAGCGACGGACGCCCGCCACGCCACACTTTCTTTTACCCCATCGACCAGTACGAGGAACGGCACGTCGACGCAATCGCCGGCCTCTGCCGCGACGGCTACGGCGAGATCGAGATCCACCTCCACCACGACCGCGACACCGCCGAAAACCTCGCCCGGACCCTTGACCGCTTCACGCGCCTCTTCGCCGAGCGGCATGGCCTGCTGGGGCGTTGGCCCGACGGCCGCCCGGCGTACGGATTCGTGCACGGCAACTGGGCGCTCGATCACTCGCGCCCGGACGGACGCTGGTGCGGCGTGCGCGACGAGTTGAGCGTCCTCCGCCGGACCGGCTGCTACGCCGATTTCACGCTCCCATCAGCACCCGACGCCACCCAGACCCGGAAGATCAACAGCATCTACTACGCCGTCGGCGACCCCTCGCGCTGCAAGTCCCACGATCGGGGAGTTGATGCCGGCATCGCACCCCATCCATCGGGGGCCCTGATGCTGATCCAAGGGCCCTTGCGTCTCAGTCGGCCCAGGGGCCGGTGGACCCCCCGGATCGAGAACGGCTGCATCCAGCGGTCACAGATCCCCACGATGGCCAGGCTCGACCAATGGATCAAGGCGAATGTCCACGTCCGAACACGCCCGGACTGGATCTTCGTGAAGCTCCATACCCATGGGGCGACCGAAGCGAACCGGCAAGTTCTGCTTGGTGACCCGATGGTCGCATTCCACGAGGGTCTCGCCCGGAGAGCCGCCAGCGACCCGTCGTTCAGCTTCCACTATGTCACCGCCCGCGAAATGTTCAACCTCGCCAGGGCGGCGGAGACCGGCTGGAACGGATCCGTCGCCGCGGCGCTCGACTTTGAAGTGGGCCCGCCAGGTCCGGATAACACGACCGATGGGTTATTCACCGCTGAAAAGTCGGTAGGGCCCTCATGGCCGGTGCAATCCGACCGATGAAGGGACGTCCACCGCACTCTCCCCCACGTCAGGTACGGGCAGCAAGGAAGCGGCCACGGGGCATGTGAGACACGGAAGTTTGAAAACGTCGGTTCCCAACTCGAATGTCCCCGACCCCCAGAAGGGCGCACCCGCCCACGACGGCATCGCGCGGGGCGCCCCCGGCCGCGAAGAGGGCTTTGACTTCTGGCGGATCGTGCACAGGTCCCTGCGCGGCCGCTACCGCCTCGCGATGACCATCGTCCTCGCGGGCGGCGTCGTCGGCGCGGCCGTCGGCGCCCTCATGGGCAAGCAGCTGTACTCGGCCACCGGCCAGATCCGGATCGCCGCGGACCTGCCGCCGGTCATGAGGGCGACGGACCAGAATCAGCCCATGGCCATGTTCGACGGGTTCATCCTCGCTCAGCGCGACGTGATGACCAGCCCGGAGACCATCCAGGCCGCGATGAAGCACGACGCCTGGCGCGCCGTCCAGCGGACTCACGACACGCCCTCCGGCGGCGAGTTCGCCCGCAGCCTCAAAGTCGAGTCCCGCCTGCGCAGCGACCACCTCCGCGTGACGTTCACGAACAAGGATCCGGAAGTCGCGGCCGCCGCCGTTCGCTCGATCATCGCCGCGTTCGAGCAGGTCTTCGTCGCCGATCAGCAGCGCAACGAGGACCAGCGCATGGCGCTCCTGCGAGCCCGGCGCGACAACCTGAGCGAGAATCTCCGCCAGATCGAGGAAGCCATCGGCCCCGTCGCCGACGGGCACGCCGCCGCGGAGCTCGAGTCGCTCTACGCCGCGGCCTCCGTCCGTGTGACCAAGCTCCGCAGCGCCCTGACCGACGTTCAGATCGCCATGGCCGGGGGCCCCGATGTGACGGGCCGCGGCGGCGCCTCCGCGCGTTCGCCCGGCGAGGCCGCGACCGAAGAGATCCTCCGTTCCTTCATCACCGAGCAGGCGCGCCTGGAGACCCAGCTCTCGCACGCCCGCGCCCGCGGTCTGCTCCCGGCCCACCGCACCGTGGTCTACCTTGAGGCGGCCATCCAGGAGTGCCGCGAACGCGTCGCTCGCTACAACGAGATCATGGAGCAGATGCAGGCCGCCGGCCCGGCGCCGACGCCCATCCTGACCCTCGTCGACCGCGAGGCCAACCTTCGCAAGCTCACGCTCGCCGCCGAGGAGGAGATCAAGTCCATTGCCGCGCGCCGAGCGGACGTCACCGAGC
Organism: uncultured Phycisphaeraceae bacterium; assembly: GCA_964567955.1. Lineage (GTDB taxonomy): Bacteria > Planctomycetota > Phycisphaerae > Phycisphaerales > UBA1924 > CAZMPE01. The sequence continues at coordinate 5,162 of CAZMPE010000025.1, forward strand.
TGGACAAGCAGGCCGCGGCCCTCCGCCTCAGCCTCGCCGAGACCACCTCCCGCCTCGACGCCCTCACCACCGAGGCCTCCCTCGGCGGACGCCTCACCGTCATCAACAGCGGCGACCGTCCGATGACCGCCCTGATCGATAATCGCCTCAAGACGGCCGCCCTCGGCGCGTTCGTCGGCGCAACGTCGCCGTTGGGGCTGCTCGTCCTCTCGGGAGCCCTGCGCCGCCGCTACCGCTCGTGCGAGGACCTGGCGGTGGATTTCGCCGGGCGCGTCCCGTTCGTCGCCGTCATCCCGGACGTCGATGAAGCCGGATCTCTGAGCACAACCGCCGCACGCTGCGTCCACGACCTCCGCCTCAGGCTCCAGCCCCCCACATCCACCGATCGCCGCGTCTACCTCGTCACCAGCGCCACCGCCGGCGAGGGCAAGAGCGGCCTGGCGATCTCACTCGGCCTCTCCTTCGCCGCCGCGGGATTCCGGACATTGCTCGTCGACGGCGATCTGCGGACCCGCCGCCTGACACTCGGTTTCGAGGGCGACGACTCGCCCGGCATGCTCGAGGCCGCGGCGGGCGCCGAGCCGCAGATCCGCCGCGTCCGCGCGGGGCTGTCCGTCCTGACCACCGGCAAGTGCCGCCCGCAGGACGCCTGCCGTCTCTCTCCCGTCGCCACGGGCCGGGTCTTTGCGGGGCTCCGCGACCGGTTCGACGTCGTGCTCATCGACGGCGACCCCGTCCTCACCGGTCTCACCGCCTCCGTGTACGCCCCGCACGCCGACGGCGTGATCGTCACGCTCGCCCGCGGGCAGGAGCAGTCGCTCGCGGAAGACGCCGTGCGATACATCGCGCTCCTCGGCGCCGAGGTTTCCGGAGTTGTGTTCAACCGGGCCGAGGCCACCGACTTCCGCGCCATCCTGCACGAACAGGAACTCTCGACCTCCGCCGCCGGCCAGGACCGTCCCGTGCGGCCCAACCGCTTCGGGCCCGTGGTCGGCGCCGTCCTCTCATCCCTCTCGCTCTCGCGGGAGGACGACCTGGACCTGGTGTCGGGCGGCGTCTCGCTCGCCCGAACCGACGAACAGCAGCGGGCCGTCGCATGAACCCGGGGCCGGACGCTAGCGCGTGCGACGGCCACGCCGGCGCGCCGCAACCGATCCGCGGTCGCGACATGCTCTGCTTCAGCCATGACTGGAGCGGCGATCCCCTGTCCAAGACGCACCTCATGCGACTCCTGGCACGTGACAACCGCGTGCTGTGGGTCAACTCGATCGGCTACCGCGCCCCCACCGCCTCCCGGCGCGACGCCGCCCGGGCTGTCAAGAAGATCCTCGCCGCCGCCGCCCCCGTCCGCGAGGCCGAGCCCAACCTCCACGTCCTCAGCCCGCTGGTCATCCCCGCGTACGGTTCCGCGACGATCCGGCGCTTCAACCGCTGGTTCCTCCGCTGGCAGGTACGCCGCGCGATGCGCCGCCTGAACTTCCAACGCCCGATCAACTGGGTCTTCAACCCCGCCGCCGCGCTCATCGCCGGATCCCTCGGTGAAGACCGGCTCATCTATTACTGCGTGGATGAGTACGCCGCCTTTTCGGGCGTGCGCGCCGACGCCCTCGCGGCGATGGAACGCGACCTGCTGGCCCGAGCCGACCTGGTCATCACGTCCTCCGAGCGGCTCTACAGGGCCAAGCGCCCGCACAACCCGCGGACCGTTCTCGTCCGGCACGGCGTGGACTGGAGCCACTTCCGCGCGGCGCTCGACCCCTCGACCTCCGTCCCGGATGATCTCGCCCGGCTGTCGCGCCCCATCCTCGGCTACCACGGCCTCATCGCCCGCGACTGGGTCGATGTCGAACTGGTGGCGCACACCGCGCGCCGCCTCCCCGATGTCTCGATCGCCATGATCGGCCGTTCCACCATGGACCTCTCCGCCCTCCGCGGACTCCCCAACGTCCACCTGCTCGGGCACCGGCCGTACGCGACGCTCCCCGGCTACTGCCGCGGCTTCGACGCCGCGATGATCCCCTTCCCTGTCAACGACGCCACGCTGCACGCCAACCCGCTCAAGGCACGCGAGTACCTCGCCGCCGGATTGCCCGTCGTCTCCACCGCCATCCCGGAGGTCGAGGTGCTCGACGCCCGCATCGGACGCGACCCCGACGAGTTCGTGCAGCAGGTCCGCGCGGCGCTCGCCGCGCCCGGCCCGTCCGCGAACCGCAGCGACGCCATCCGGCATGAGAGCTGGGACGCCCGGCTCGCGGAGATCGCCGCTCACGTCCACGCCATCCCGGCGCGGCAACCGCGGATCGCGGATCACCTCCTCCCCGCGCCGACCCCTGCACCGGCGGCCCGCCCGCGGTCCTTGGTGCGGACCATCGCGCAGGACATCCGCGAAAAATCGCTCTGGTGCTACGAGAACGACCGCCCGCGTGACCTGCTCAAGACCCTCGTCACCGACGGGACCGCCGCCATGATCCTCTACCGGCTCATGCAGCGCTCGCGCCGGTACCGCCTGCCCACCCTCGAGGCGATCTTCAACAAACTCAACTCGGTCCTGTGCAACTGCATCATCGGGCGCGGCGCCGAGTTCGGGCCCGGATTCGTGCTGATCCACTCGACCGGCGTGGTCATCAACGGCTCGGTGCGCGCCGGGTCGTCCGTCCGCATCGAGCACCAGGTGACCATCGGCGCCGAACGCCGGCGCGCCCCCGTGATCGGCGACGGCGTCTTCATCGGCGCCGGCGCCAAGATCATCGGCCCCGTCACGGTCGGCGACGGAGCCTTCGTCGGCGCGAACGCCGTCGTCGTCGACGACGTCCCGCCCGGCCACACCGCCGTCGGCATCCCCGCGCGGATGATCGCGCCGAAGGAAAGCAAACGTCTTCAGGCCCGGTTCGTCGCCTAGCCCCGGACCATGAGCACCGCCGAGTTCATCCTCGCCGCCGTCTTCTGGTGCTGCGCCGCGGGCGTCCTCTACGCCTACCTCGGCTACCCCGCCGTCGTCTACGCCTGCTCGCGCCTCTTCGGACACGCGCCGCGCCCGCCGGACGCGACCGAACACCAGCTCCCCCGCGTCGCGCTCCTCATCGCCGCCCACAACGAGGCCGACGTGATCGAGGAGCGCATCGCCAACGCCCTCGCCTCCGACTACCCGACCGACCGTCTGCAGGTCGTCATCGCCTCGGACGGCAGCGACGACGGCACCGCCGAGATCTGCCGACGCCACGAGGGCCGCATCCGGGCGCTCATCTTCTCCGAACGCCGCGGCAAGGCGGCCACCCTCAACGCCGCCTTCGCGACGCTCAGCGCCGACATCGTCGTCCTCTCCGACGCCAACACCGACATGGACCGGTCAGCGATCCGCAACCTCGTCCGCTGGTTCAGCGATCCCGCCGTCGGCGCCGTCTGCGGCCGGCTCGTGCTCACCGATCCGCGCACAGGGCGCAACTCCGACAGCCTGTACTGGCGCTACGAGACGTTCCTGAAGCAGTGCGAGAGCCGCCTCGGCGGGCTCCTGGGCGCCAACGGCGCGATCTACGCCATCCGGCGAGAACTCTTCACGCCGCTCCCGCCCGGCACCATGGTCGACGACTTCGTCATTCCTCTCGCGGCCCGCCTGCGCAGCGGATGCCGCATCGTCTACGACTCCGACGCCATAGCACGCGAGGAGACACCGCCGGGAATCGGCGACGAGTTCCGCCGGCGCTCACGCATCGGCGTCGGCGGGGCGCAGGCCCTCGGCATGCTCTGGCCGCTCATGAACCCGGCCCAGGGATGGACCGCCTTCACTCTTCTCTCCCACAAGATCCTGCGCTGGATCTGCCCGCTCCTCCTGCTCGGCGCGCTCTTCTCGTCCGCCGCGCTCGCCGCAATCCCGGCGTACAGGCTCGCGCTGGCCGCCCAACTCGCCTTCTACACGCTCTCCGGCGCCGCGTTCATCCTCCCGCCCGCCAATCGGTTCTTCCGCCTGCTCCGGCTCCTCCCCATGTTCACCGGCATGAACCTCGCGCTGCTCACAGGTTTCATCCGCGCGATGCGCGGCAAGGCGACAGGAATCTGGCGCCGCACGGATCGGGCCCGAGTGGTCCACCACGCCGGCGGGGGCCGGCTCCCGTAACAGCCGATCGGTGGTCGGCTACCCCCCGCGCTCAACGGGCGCGACAAGCCTGGAGTCAACGCGGTTGACCGGATCGGGCGTTCCGCGCTCGAACTCCGTCACGTTGCGGATGGTCGTCGATGCGATCGCCGTCACCGCCTCCTTCGTGAAGAACCCCTGGTGCGCCGTGATCAGCACGTTCGGGAACGTCAGCAGCCGCACGAACACATCGTCCTGGATCACCTCGCCCGACAGGTCCTTGAAGAAGAGATCGCCCTCTTCCTCGTACACATCCAGACCCACCGATCCAAGACCGCCGCGCTTGAGCCCCGCGATCAAGGCCCGGGTGTCGATGACCGCTCCCCGGCTCGTGTTGATCAGCATGACACCCGGCTTCATGGTCTTGAGCGCCGCGTCATCGACCAGGTGCCGCGTACCGGGCGTCAGCGGGCAGTGCAGCGTGATGATGTCCGCCCGCCCAAACAGGTCGTCGATCGCAACATACTCCACGCCCAACGCCTCGCACGCAGCGTTGCGCACCGGATCGCTCGCCAGCACGCGGCACCCGAACCCCAGGGCGATGCGGCAGACGACCTCGCCGATCTTGCCGGTGCCGACCACGCCCATCGTCTTGCCGTGCAGATCGAACCCCATGAGCCCGTCGAGGGCGAAGTTCTGTTCCCGAACCCGGTTGTACGCCCTGTGGAACTTGCGATTGAGCGTGAGCATCAGGCCCACCGCGTGCTCAGCCACCGCGTTCGGCGAGTACGCGGGAACACGCAGCACGGTCATGCCGAGCCGTTCGGCCTCGACGACATCCACATGGTTGAACCCCGCGGATCGCAACGCCAGCAGCCGAGTGCCGCCGGCGTGCAGCGCCCGCAACACCGGCGCGGACGCGACGTCCCCGACAAAGATCGACGCGGCCGGACAACCGCGCGCCAACCCGGCGGTCGCCGCCGAGAGCGGCGCCTCGTGCAGAACCAGCTCGTGCCCCGCCCCGGCGTTGGCCGACGCCAGAAACTCCCTCTCGTACCGCTTGGTGGAGTACACGGCGATCTTCATGTCGGTCTCCCTTCACCGCCGACTCGCTGTCGGCTCAACTCAAACGCGCCGCCGATCCTGCGACCACCGGCCCGACGCGTGCCCCGCCACTCCATCCCGCCGCCGCGCCCACTTGTGAATCTCGACCCCGAGCAGAACGGTCAGGCTCAGGCCCGCCAGCAGCGCCCAGGTTCCGCCCTCCACCGGCCCGACCTCCAGCACCCGCGCCAGCGGGCCCCAGTACATCGCCAGCACATGCACGCCCAGCGCGCCCAGCGTGCCGAGCAGCAGCACCGGGCTCCGCAGCGGCGACAGCCCGAACGCCGACCGAGTCTCCGAACGGCAGTTCCCGATGTGCACGTTCTCGAACAGGACCATCAGCAGCAGCAGCGCGTTCCGCGCGTCCTGCTCGGACCAGCCCGACCGGATCAGCCACCAGAATAGTCCGAACCCGACGGCACCCATCACCGATGCGCTCACGGCCACCCGCTGCACCATCACGCGGTTGAAGATCCGCTCCGAGGGCGCCCGCGGCGGCCGACGCAGTTCGTCGCCCTCACCGGGCTCGAACGCCAGCGCCACGTCCTGGATCCCGTTGGTCACCAGGTTCAGCCACAGCAGTTGCACCGGGAGCAGCGGCAAGGGCAGCCCCGCCGGTATCGCCAGCCCCAGCAGCACGATCTCCGCCACGCCCGTCGAGATGAGCAGCAGCACCACCTTGCGCACGTTGGCGTACGCGATCCGACCCTCCTCGATGCCCGCGACGATGCTCGTGAAGTTGTCGTCGGCGAGCACGAGATCCGAGGCCTCCCGCGCGACATCCGTTCCGCTCAGCCCCATCGCCACGCCGATGTTGGCCCGGCGCAGCGCCGGCGCGTCGTTCACACCGTCCCCGGTCACGGCCACGAAGTGCCCCGCGTCCTGCGCCGCCTGCACGATCTCCAGTTTCTGGCGCGGCGCCACCCGTGCATACACGGACGCGCGATCGACGATCCCCGCCATGTCCTCGCGCGCCGTCGCCTCCAGTTCGGCCCCCGTCACCACCGCGCGCGCGTCGACCGCCAGCGACAGCTCGCGGGCGATGGCCAGCGCCGTCTCAGGATGATCACCCGTGATCATCGCGACCCGCACCCCCGCGTCACGGCAGGCCCCCACCGCCGGGCGAACACCCGGCCTCAGCGGGTCGATCATCCCCACCAGTCCCAGCAGCGTGACGCCCCGCGGCTCCGACGGCGCACGCCCCGCCTCGGCATCGGATCCGGAGGCCGTGCCCTCCGCCAGCGCCAGCACACGATGGCCCTCCGACGCCAGCCGAAGAGCCGCACGCTGCGCCTCCTCCGTCGGCGCGCCGGGACCGCACATCGGCAGCACCCGCTCGATGGCCCCCTTCACGACCACCAGCACGCCGCCGTCGCCGCCGCGGTGGTACGTCGCGGCGAATCGGCGCTCGGGCTCAAACGCGATCTCGTTCACCTGCGGCCACCCGTCCGCCAGCTCGTCGCGCCGCAATCCCGCCTTGTGCGCCGCCGTCAGCAGCGCGATATCCGTCGGGTCGCCGCGCCAGGCCCACCCGCCGTCCCGGTGGTGCAGGTCGGCCTCGTTGCACAGCACGCCGGCGCGCAGCAGCCGCCGCGCCGCCGCCAGCGGCGCGCCGTCCGCCGGCGCCCCCAGCCGCTCGATGCGGCCCTCCGGCGCGTACCCCTGACCCGTCACCTCCAGCATCTCGCCGTCCGCGATCCAGACCCGGCGCACCGTCAACTCGTTGCATGTCAGCGTGCCGGTCTTGTCGCTCGCGATCAGCGTGCAACTCCCGAGCCCCTCGACCGCGCCGAGCCGGCGCACCACCACGCCCCGACGCGCCATCCGACGGGTCGCCACCGCCAGCGCCACCGTGATCGCGATCGGAAGCCCCTCGGGGATCGCCGCCACCGCCAGCGCCACACCGACAAACAGCATCTCGATCACATCACGCTCATGAACGAAGATCCCCACGCAAACCACCGCGGCGCACGCCGCCACCGCCACGATCCCGATCAGCTTCGAGAACCGCTCCAGCCGCACCAGCAGCGGCGGTTGCCCCCGCGTCGCCGCCATCACCTCCACCGCCAGCTCGCCCGCCGCGGTCTTCCTCCCCGTCGCCGTGACGATCGCCCGCCCACGCCCACGCACGATCACCGTCCCCGCGTGGATCATGTTCCGCCGGTCCGCCAGCGGAGCGCCGGGCACGCCCCACCACGACCCGTCCTTCTCGACCGGCATCGACTCGCCGGTCAACAGGCTCTCGTCCACCTCCAGCCCGTGCGTCCAGATCAGCCGCGCATCCGCGGGCACGCGGTTCCCCGATTCGAGCCTGATGACGTCGTCCGGAACCACCTCCGCGGCGTCAATCTCGGCGGTCTCTCCGTCCCGCACGACCGACGCCCGCGACCGCAGCAACCGGCGCAGCGCCGTCGCCGCCCGCTCGGCGCTCCACTCCTGGTAGCCGCCGATCGCCGCGTTCACCAGCAGCACGACCGCGATGAAGAGGCCGTCCCGCAGGTCCCCCATCGCCAGAGCGACGCCCGCGGCGCCCGCCAGAACGTAGATCAGCGGGCTCCGGAACTGGCGGACAAACACCGTGAACCGTGTCGCCCGCCCTTTCTCGGGCACCTCGTTGCGTCCGAACCGCGCGAGCCGGTCCAGCGCTTCGGCGGTCGACAGCCCGCGCGCCCGCACGCCCAGCCGCACCCCGAGTTGCTCCGGTGTCAGCGCGTGCCACGGAGTCTCTGGGGACCCGGACGCCGTCATGCCCCGCCCAATCGACGCGACACCGCGGGCAGCGAGTCCGGATTCAACGAAAGAGAGTCGATCCCCAGCCCCGCCAGAAACTCCGCGAAGTCGGGGTAGTTGCTCGGCGCCTCGCCGCAGATCCCGACCGGACGCCCCTTCCCGTGCGCCGCCACGATCACCATCTCGATCATCCGCTTCACGCCCTCGTCCCGCTCGTCGAACAGCGACGCGAGCCGCTCGGAGTCACGGTCCACCCCGAGCGTCAGTTGGGTCAGGTCGTTGGATCCGATCGAAAAGCCGTCGAAGATCTCCGCGAACTCCTCGGCCAGGATCACGTTGTTGGGAATCTCGCACATGACGTACACCTCGAGCCCGTCAGCCCCCCGCGCCAGGCCGTGGGCCCCCATCTCCGCCAGGACCTTGCGGCCCTCCTCCAGCGTACGGCAAAACGGGATCATGACGCGCACGTTCGAGAACCCCATCTCCTCCCGGACACGCTTGATCGCCGCGCACTCCAGCGCGAATCCCTCGCGGTACTGTTCGTCGTAGTAGCGCGAAGCCCCGCGCCAGCCGATCATCGGGTTCTCCTCCTTGGGTTCGAACGCCCCGCCCCCCAGGAGCCCCGCGTACTCGTTGGTCTTGAAGTCGCTGAGCCGGACGATCACGTCCTTCGGATGGAAGGCGGCCGCGATCATGGCCACCCCTTCGGCCAGCTTGTCCACGAAGAAGAGCGGCTTGTCCGGATATCCCGCGGTGAGACGGTCGATCTCCGCCTTCGCGAGCGGATCCTTCACGTCGGCGTACCGCAGCAGGGCCATCGGATGGATCTTGATGAACGTCGAGATGATGAA
>CAZMPE010000026.1:0-211 GCA_964567955.1 uncultured Phycisphaeraceae bacterium
CGGCTCCGCGGGGACGGGTCATGGCGTGAGAGTGTAAACGACCGGGGGTTTCGCGGCGGGTACGATGGAGCCGGGCCGCGACGGCCTCTCGAGATGGAGGAACGATGAAGACTTACCCGGCTCGTGCGAACGTCCTGCTCTTGACGCTGGCCATTCTTGTGCCGACGGCGCTGACGCAGGTCTCGTGCATGACGGCGTATACGGAGGCGGA
>CAZMPE010000026.1:221-13776 GCA_964567955.1 uncultured Phycisphaeraceae bacterium
GCGCGCGGTCTCCTGGGCCGGAGGCTGCTGCCGCCGCCTCCTGTGGCGCCGCGTGCGACACACGTGACGACGATCCACGGGGAACGGCGGGTCGACGATTACTCCTGGCTGCGGGATCGGGAGAACCCCGCGGTGATCTCGTACCTGGAGGCGGAGAACGAGTACACAAAGGCGGCGACGGCCCGGACGGAAGGCCTTCGGCAGCGGCTGTACAACGAGATGCTCGGGCGGATCAAGCAGACCGACCTGACGGTGCCGGAGCCCAAGGGTGGTTGGGAGTACTACACGCGGACGGAAGAGGGGAAGGCGTACCCGATCCACTGCCGCCGTGAGCGGCGCGAGGGGGCGGAGGAGCAGGTTCTGCTGGACGAGAACGCGCTGGCGGCGGGGTCGGAGTACTTCGCGCTGACGAACTTCACGGTGAGCCCCGATCACAAGCGGCTCGCCTATGCGGTCGACACGAGCGGCGCGGAGCGGTACACGCTGCGGTTCATGGACATCGAGACCGGCGAGCTCTCGCCGGAGTCCGTCCCGAACACCAGCTACGGCCTGGCGTGGGCGAACGACAACGAGACGGTGTTCTACACGACGGTGGACGCGGCGAATCGGCCGGAGAAGCTGTGGCGCCACACGGTCGGCGCTCCCGCGGCGGGGGACGACGTGGTCTTTCACGAGAAGGACGAGTCGTTTTTCCTGGGCGTTGAGAAGACGCGCAGCGAGCGGTACATCCTGATCGGGCTGGGGAGCATGACGACCTCCGAAGTCTGGTTCCTTGACGCGGACCACCCGGCGAGCGAGCCGCGGGTCGTCGCGCCCCGGCGGACGCCGGTCGAGTACGACGTGGAGCACCACGGCGACTCGTTCTACATCGTGACCAACGACGGGGCGACGAACTTCAAACTGGTGCGGGCGCCGGTGACGGCGCCGGGGGTCGCGAACTGGACGGAGGTGATCCCCCACCGCGAGTCGGTGATGATCCACGGCGTGCTGGCGTTCGAGGACTACCTGGTCATCCATGCGCGCGAGGGGGGCGTGCCGGTGCTGGACATCCGGCGCCTTTCGACCGGGGAGGAGCACCGCCTCGCGACGCCGGAACCGACCTACACGATCCGGCCCTCGGGCAACCGCGAGTTCGGGACGACGACGCTCCGCTTTTCGTACTCGTCGCTCGTCACGCCGCAGTCGATCTTCGACTACGACATGGAGACGCGCGAAAAGACCCTGCGCAAGGAGCGCGAGGTGCTGGGCGGCTACGACCGCACGAAGTACGAGACGGCGCGGATCGAGGCGACGGCGCCGGACGGGACCGGCGTGCCGATCTCGCTCGTGCACCGGCGCGGGCTGAGACTGAACGGGCGGAATCCGACGCTGCTGCGCGGCTACGGGTCGTACGGATCGCCGTCGGACGCGCGGTTCTCGTCCCACGACCTCTCGCTGCTTGACCGCGGGTTTGTCGTGGCGATCGCGCACGTGCGCGGCGGGGGCGACCTGGGGCGGACCTGGTACGAGGCGGGGCGGCTGCGCCACAAGATGAATACGTTCACCGATTTCATCGCGTGCGCGGAGAAACTCATCGAGGCCGGGTACACGTCGCCCCGGAAACTCGCGATCAACGGCGGGAGCGCGGGCGGGCTGCTCATGGGGGCCGTGACGAACATGCGCCCGGACCTGTTCAAGGTTGTTGTCGCGGAGGTTCCGTTCGTCGACGTGATCAACACGATGCTCGACCCGACGATCCCGCTGACGGTGATCGAGTACGACCAGTGGGGCAATCCGAACGAGCGGGAGGCGTACGAGTACATCCGGACGTACTCGCCCTACGACAACGTCGAGGCGAAGGCCTACCCGGACCTGCTCATCACCGCCGGGCTCAACGATCCGCGGGTCGCCTATTGGGAGCCGGCGAAGTGGGCCGCCAGGTTGCGGGCGACGAAGACCGGCAACGGCGTGCTGCTGCTCAAGACGAACATGGGGGCCGGGCACGGCGGGGCCTCGGACCGGTACGAGTCCATCCGCGAGGAGGCCTTCAAGTTCGCGTTCATCATCGACCGGCTCGGGGCGTCGGCCCGGGCCCGCTGAACCTGCCTGACCGGGTCCTGGTCCTCTCTTCATCCGTATATCCGGATGAAGGGCTATAGTTACCGACGGCCAAAACGCCGATACCTTCGCACCCCCACCGCGTTTCTTCCCACGTACCCGGTCCGCTGCCATGCATATCCGCGACATCTTCGCCCGGCAGTCGACGACGTTCTCGTTCGAGTTCTTCCCGCCCAAGGGGGAAGAGGGGGCGCGGGCGCTCTTCGCCAGCATGGCCGAGTTCGAGAAGCTCCGGCCGACGTTTGTTTCGGTCACCTACGGGGCGGGCGGCTCGACGCGGGAGCTGACCAACCAGCTCGTGGTGCGGCTCAAGGCCGAGACCGGGCTCGATCCCATCCCCCATCTGACGACGGTCTGCCACGTGGAGAAGGAGATCGGGGCGATCCTGGAGCGGTACGCCGCGGCGGGGATCAGCAACCTCATGGCCCTGCGTGGCGATGTGCCGCAGGACATGGCGCGGGACGGGAGCCCTCACAAGGACTTCAAGCAGGCCGCGGACCTCGTGCGGTTCATCAAGAAGTTCAACGAATCGGGCTGTCACCCGCACGCGCGGGGGTTCGGGATCGGCGTGGCGGGCTTCCCGGAGGGACACCCGGATACGCCGAACCGGCTGGTGGAGATGGACCGGCTCAAGGCGAAGGTGGACGCGGGGGCGGACTTCATCGTCACGCAGTTGTTCTTTGAGAATCGCGACTTCTACGACTTCCGCGACCGGTGCACGCTCGCGGGGATCAACATCCCGATCATCGCGGGGATCATGCCGATCACGTCGATCCCCGGGATGAAGCGGATGGCGGAACTGGCCCTGGGGGCCCGCTTCCCCGCGCCGCTGATCCGCGCCATCAACCGGACCGCCGGCAACGAGGAGTCGGTCAAGCGCGTCGGCGTGCACTGGGCGACGGAGCAGTGCCGCGACCTGCTGGATCACGGCGTCGCGGGGATCCATTTCTACACGCTGAACCGGTCCACGGCGACGCGGGAGATCTACGCGACGCTGGGGGTTCAGGACTCGCACGGCCTGATGTAGCGGGCGCGGGCTCGCGTCGGGGGCCCCGGGTTGTATACTGCGCGCTCGCCTCTGGAGGCACAGCCATGCCAGCCGAGCGTCGAGGAGTTTCGCGTCGATCGTTCATCCGCACACTCGGCGTCTCCGCCGCGGCGACGTCGCTGCAAGCGGCGGGCGAGGCGGCGGCGTCACGGCGCGAGCCGGAAGGAGCGCCGATCGCCGGCCCGGGCCCGATCGAGGTCGCGCTGCGGATCAACGGCAAGGAATCGAAGCTGACGATCGAGACGGGGACGACGCTGCTCGAGGCGTTGCGGCTGCACCTGAAACTGACCGGAGCGAAGGACGTGTGCGACCGGGGAGCCTGCGGGGCGTGCTCGGTCCTCGTGGACGGGAAGTTGACGGTCGCGTGCATGATGCTGGCGGCTGACGCGGCGGGGAGCGAGATCACGACGGTCGAGGGATTGTCGTCCGGCGACACGCTCGATCCGATCCAGGAGTCGTTCATCCGGCACGACGCGCTGCAGTGCGGGTACTGCACGCCGGGGCTGGTCATGGCGTGCAAGGCGATGCTGACCGACATCCCCAAGCCGACGATCGACCAGATCAAGCACTGGCTCAGCGGCAACATCTGCCGTTGCGGCACGTACACCAACGTCTTCAACGCGGCGCTCGAGGCCTCGGGCCAGGCGCCGATCCAGGACTCGAAGGGCGGTTGACATGAGAGCGACCAAACAGCCCGGGGCGCACCTGCCCACCTCGATGCCGACGACGAACCGGCCGCTCAACGCGGGATCGTCGATGAACGACGATGCTTCGCGCCTGGACGGCCTGGCGAAGGTGACCGGCAGGGCCAAGTACGGGCGGGACATGTACCTGCCCAACAGCCTGTTCGCCGCGTTCATCCGCTGCCCCATCGGCGCGGGCGACCTCGAGTCGGCGGACGAAGAGGCGGCGCGGGCCGTGCCGGGCGTGGTGGAGGTCGAGGTGTCCGGGCGGAGCGGGCAGTACCACGGGCACAACGTGGGGCACATCGCGGCGGAATCACCGGCGGCGCTCCGGCGCGGCTTCAGGGCGCTGAACGCGAAGTGGAAGCAGTCGCCGGTCACGACCCGTATCGCGGACGACCCGGGCGCTGCGGCGGAACCGGACGATGCGACAAGGGCGGCGCTCGAGGGAGCCGATCACGTGCTCGAGGCGGTCTATTCCACACAGGTCCAGACTCACTCGGCGCTGGAGACCCATGGCGCGGTGGTCGATCACCGGGGCGATTCGGCGACGGTGTACGCCTCGACGCAGGGAACGTTCGCCGCGACCGACGGGCTGGGCAATGCCATCGGGCTGGCTCGCTCGCAGTACGAGGTGATCTGCGAGTACGTCGGCGGCGGGTTCGGTTCGAAGCTCAACGGTGCGGGCAAGGAGGGCGTGCTGGCGGCGCAACTGGGGGCGAAGTACACGCGGCCGGTTCACGTCTTCGTCAACCGCGAAGAGGACCACCTCGACACGGGAAACCGTCCGTCGAGCCGGACGTCGGTCAAGATCGGGTTCAAGAAGGACGGCACGATCCTCGGCGGCCTGATTCAGTCCTGGGGCGGCGTCGGCGTGGGAAACCGCGGCGGGGGCCTGGCGTTCCCATCCGGCAGGTACGACCTCGGCAAAGTGCAGCGGGCGCACTCCGATGTGCGGTTCGCGGGCGGCGCGCCGCGCCCCTTCCGGGCGCCCGGCCATCCGCAGGGGGCGTTCACCGAGGAACTGGTCCTTGATGAGATCGCGACGATGGCGGGGATCGATCCGCTGGCCTTGCGGCTCCGCCTCGACAGCGACGAGGACCGGCGCGCGATGATGAACCAGGGGGCCGCGCTGATCGGTTGGAAGAACCGGCACGCGACCGGGTCGCAGTCCGGCGTCGTGCGGCGGGGTTTCGGGATGGGGACGGCCTCCTGGCACCGCGGCCAGGCGCGGGCGGAGGCGGAGGTCGTCATCAACCGCGACGGGTCGGTCGAGGCTCGGACAGGGACGCAGGACATCGGCACCGGGCAGCGGACGATCATGGGGATCATCGCCGCGGAGCGGCTCGGCGTCCCACTGAGGTTCGTCGGCGTGCGGATCGGGAGTTCGACTCTTCCCGTCGGTCCGGGCTCGGGCGGGTCGGTCACGGCGCCCAACACGGCGCCGGTGATGATGGACGCGGCGGAGGACGCCAAGGCGAAGTTGCTCGGCGCGGTGGCCAACACCGCGGGGGCGGATGTCAGCGAGTTCGACATCGTCGGCGGTGAAATCCGGCGGGCGGGCAAGCCGTTCATGACCTGGGCCGAAGCGTGCGCGAAGATCGGCGGCGACAGCATCGTTGGTCGCGGCCAGAGCGGCCGCCGCCCGGACGGCCAGGGGAACAGCCACGGGGCCCAGTTCGTGGAGCTGCGTGTCGACACCGAGACGGGGCTGATCCACGTCGATCGCGTCGTTGCGGTGCAGGCGTGCGGCCTGGTCGTCTGCCGCAAGACGGCGGAGAGCCAGATCATCGGCGGCGTGATCCAGGGGCTGAGCTACGCGCTCTTCGAGGACAAGATCCTCGACCGCAACGTCGGCGCGATGGTGAACGCCAACCTGGAGATGTACAAGATCATCGGCACCGCCGACATGCCGCACATCGAGCCGGTGCTGTATACGCGCGGCCAGACTTCGGTGCGGTCGCTGGGCGAGCCGCCGACCGTGCCCACCGCGGGGGCGGTGGCGTGCGCGGTCTTCAATGCGATCGGGCGGCCGGTGCGCCACCTGCCGCTGACGCCGGACAAGGTTCTCGCGGCGCTCGAAGGGAGGGCGTCATGACGCCGTTCGCGCTGGCCTCGCCTCGGACCTGGGAGCAGGCGAGCGAACTGCTGGCCGACCGCCGGTTTTCGCTGCCGGTGCTCAAGGCGGGCGGGATGGATGTCGTCGATCATTTGAAGGAAGGGCTGATCGAGCCCGACGTCTTGATCAACGTCAAGCGGCTGCGTCGCGAAGGCGTGAAGGACGAGATCGGGC
Source organism: uncultured Phycisphaeraceae bacterium (assembly GCA_964567955.1). Classification (GTDB taxonomy): domain Bacteria; phylum Planctomycetota; class Phycisphaerae; order Phycisphaerales; family UBA1924; genus CAZMPE01. The sequence goes on from CAZMPE010000026.1 coordinate 6,343, forward strand.
CGGCCGAGGGCGGCGGGCTGAGGATCGAGGCCGGGGCCACCATGGCGCGGATGGCCGCGTCCGATCTGCTGCGCCGGCGCGGCCCGGTGTTGAGCCAGGCCCTGGAAGGCGCCGCGACGCCGCAGGTCCGCAACGTGGGAACGGCAGCGGGCAACCTGCTGCAGCGGCCGCGGTGCTGGTACTACCGCAACGACCAGTTCGCCTGCCTGAAGAAGGGCGGGCACACGTGCTACGCGGCGAACGGCGAGAACCGCTATCACGCGATCTTCGGCGAGGGGCCGTGCCACATCGTGCACCCGTCGAATCTGGCGCCCGCGCTGGTGGTGTGCGACGCGATCATTCACGTGATCGGCGGCGACCGGGAGACGGTGCGGATCGCCGACCTGTACCACATGCCGGACAAGGGGATTCGCGACGAGCACAACCTCGGGCGGACCGAAGTGGTGACGCACATCACTTGCGCCGAGGCCCCCGCGAGCGGGTTCTATGCGATCAAGGAGAAGCAGTCGTTCGACTGGCCGCTGGTGATGGCGGCGGTGGCCCTTGAACTCGACGGCGACCGGATCAAGGCCGCCCGGGTGTGCGCGGGGGCGGTCGCTCCGATCCCCTGGGCGCTGCCGGCGGTGGATCGAGCCTTGGCCGGGCTCATGGTCGATGACGCAACGGCGGTGCGGAAGGCGGCGGCGGTCGCGGTCGAGGGCGCCAGACCGATGACGGACAACGCGTACAAGCTCAGGCTCCTGCCCGTGGCGATCCACCGGGCGGTTCTGAGGGCGGCCGGCCGCCCGGCGGAGGGCACGCCATGAACGAGATGAAGCCGGTCACGCTCCGGATCAGCTGCCAGAACATCCGGCACAAGATGATGTACGTGGACGAGCGGCACGACGTGCGCGGCATGGTCGATGATTCGTCGGACACCCGCGTCTTCTTCTGCGTCAAGACGCACGACTCGCTCGGACCGGACGGCAAGCCCGTCAGCCCGACCGATTGCTCAACCGGGCGTGGATGCTATTGCGCCGCGCCGTCGTCAGCGGTCGTGTGAGTTCGCTCGAAGCCAGGTCGCCACATCGTCCGGTGTATTCAGGTTCACCGTGACGGACGGGTCGGTCACGGGCACGTGCAACGCGTCCGGGCGGATGAGTTCATCCAGGCGGCCGTCGCGACGACCGGCAACCGGGAGCAGGACGCGCTCGATCCACTCGCTCGAGAGATAGACGGGGTGGCCGGACTTCCCCGCGCACGTGGGCACGGCTACCGCGGCGCCGGCGAGGGCATTGAAGACGTCCGGTAACGGAGCGGGCACATCGACGGGAAGGACGTAGACACCGGACGGGCGCATGGTTCGCATTGCTTCGATTCCCGCGACGACGCTTGCAAACATCGGCGCGTCAGCATCGGCGACGACGAGACGAAGAGTTGGAAGGCCCGGCATCGCCGCACGGGCATCGTCGGATACGACCCACGTCACCGGCAGGCGACAGGGCGCCAATCGCTCGGACTGGATGGACCACCAGGGCCGTCCGCCGACGTTCATCAGGGCCTTCGGGCCGCCCATTCGCCTGCCGCGGCCCGCCGCCAGGACGAGGACATGTGCCGACTCAGAGCCCGGCAAGGCTCTTCGCTTCCAGCAGGAGTTGAGCGGCCATGGAGATCGCAACCATCTTCGGCTCCTTGCCGGTGTCACCGACTCCGATGGGGCAATGAACGCGCTGAACGACTTCTTCCGAAACGCCCGACGCGACCAGTCGTCCGAACAAGCAGACGCGCTTGCTGCGGCTCCCGATGAGGCCCGTGAACGCGGGGGGTGAACGGAGCAGTGACCGAAGGAGTTCGAGATCCGTGTCGTGCGAGCACGTCATCACCAGCGCGAGTGTCGCGTCCGGCCGCTGCTGTGCCGCGGCGACGCCTTCGTCCCACTCGGCGATGCGCCGCGCGTGCGGGAATCGCCCGGCGGAGTTCCAGTCGGGGCGATCGTCGACGACGGTGATCTCGAAGGGCGCGCCCGCGAGCACCTGCACGAGGGCCTGCGACACGTGCCCGGCGCCGAAGATGACGACCCGCTGACGCGGCCCGTGGTACTCGAAAAAGACGTCCATCGTCCCGCCGCAACACTGGTCGGCGTCGGCCCCGAGGACATAGTGCTCGAGGCCGCACGAGCGACTTCGCAGGTGCTTCTGGGCGTCGTCGATGACGAGCCGCTCGAACTGTCCGCCCCCCACTGTTCCGACCCACCCTCCGACTGCGGCAGTTCCATTCCGTCCAGGAGGCCGCCAGAGCATCTTGGCGCCGGGGTCACGGGGCGTGCTGCCCTTGGCCGCGATGACCGTGACCAGGATGAACGGCTCACCGGCCTCGCCCAGTTCGGCCGCGGCCTTGAGCACTTGGCGATCCTCGACCACAGGGCACCTCACATCGGACGCGAACGACCACCGATCCCGGCCCATGATAGTGCCCGACGTCTGCGGCGCATTGAGGTAGGCTGGCGCGAACCGCGGGCCGAGGCTCTTCCGGGAAAGGGAAACTGTCATGTTCATCTGGATGGTTGTCGTGCTGGCCAGTTCGGCATGGGCGTCGGTGTGCGTGCAGCCGGCGCCGGACGCCACGCTTGTCCTGCATTCGCCGCGGGACTTCCAGGTCTTCCAGCGTGCGATCGCGACCGAGGGATTGATCCTGGTCAGCGGGCGGGCCCCCCGAGGATGCGAGTCTGTTCGGATTCACCTGACGGGCAACCGGTGGGACGGCGGGGCGATTGACGCGACATGGGTCGAGGCCGTCGACGCGGTCACGTCCGCATTCCTGGTTCGGATCCAGGCCCCCGCGGGGGGCTGGTACGCGGTCGAGGTCGCGGCGATGCATGCCGGCGAGGCCCTGGCGACCGGGAGGGTCGAGCACGTCGGAGTCGGCGAGGTCTTTGTGGGCGCGGGGCAGTCGAACTCCACGAACAGCGGCGGAGAAGGCAGGCTTCAGCAGTCTTCGGGGATGGTGTCCACGTTCAGCGGAGCCGACTGGAGGATTGCCGACGACCCGCAGCCGGGGACACACGACAAGTCGGGCGGAGGCAGCTTCTGGCCGGCATTCGGCGACGCGATGTACGAACGGTTCAAGGTGCCGATCGGAGTGGCGGTGACCGGGCATGGGGGCACGAGTGTCGCTCAGTGGCAGAACAACGGCGAGCTCTTCAACTGGCTGATGACGCGGGTGCGCCAGCTCGGCCCGGGCGGGTTCCGGGCGCTGCTGTGGCACCAGGGCGAGTCGGACGTGGGCACGCCGCCCGAGGAGTACCTCAAGGGGATGACGCAGTTGATCGAGGATTCGAAGGCCGCGGCGGGGTGGGAGTTTCCATGGTTCGTGGCGCAGGTGTCGTACCACAACCCGGACCGGCCGTCGTTCGAAAGCACGCGGACCGTTCAGAGTCAGTTGTGGAATGCCGGGATCGCGCTCGAGGGCCCCGACACCGACACGCTGACCGGCGACAACCGCGACGCGGGGGGCAAGGGGATCCATTTCAGCCCCAAGGGCCTGCGCGCCCACGGGCTCATGTGGGCGGACAAGGTCGGCGCGTACGTGCAGGCGCGCCTGGATGCCGATGAATCCGGCCGCTGAGTTCCCCGTCGTATACTCGGGTGGCGGCGCAGCACGACGCCGCGGGAGGCCGCCATGAACCTGCCCAGCACTCTCGATCTTCCCAAGTGGCTCGCGCAGAACAGCCGGAACCTCAAGCCGCCGGTGAGCAACAAGCAGCTCTTCGCGGGAGCGCAGGATGTCATACTGTTCATTTCCGGCGGGCCCAACACGCGCAACGACTTTCACGTCAATCCGACCGAGGAACTCTTCTACCAGCTCAAGGGGGACATCGCCTTGCGGGTGCGCCCGCTGGACGGGAGCAAGCCGCACGACGTGATCATCCGCGAGGGTGAACTGTACTTGCTGCCGCGCTGGGTGCCCCACCGCCCGCAACGGCCCGCGGGAACGCTCGGGATGATTGTCGAGTTCCCACGGCCCGATGGACAGATGGACGCGCTCCGCTGGTACTGCCCGAAGTGCGATGCGCTGGTTCACGAGGCGGCCTGGCGGCTCCGCAAGATCGACCAGGACCTGAAGATCATCATGGAGGAGTTCTGGGGCGGACCGGAGAAACGCCGGACGTGCGGTTCGTGCGGCACGGTGATCCAGCGCGGCGCGGCGATCGAGCTCAAGAGCGGCCGGGTTCGCGAAGCGGCCGCGAAGTCACGGAAGCCCGCCGGCAAGAAGGTGGCGAAGAAGGCCGGGCGGAAGCGCCCGGTCGGATCGCGCCGTTGAGTCCGCCCGCCGCATCCCGGAACATCCCGTGCTGAAGATCGACCTGCACACGCACATTCTGCCCGAGAAGTGGCCCGACCTGCGCGAGAAGTACGGGTACGGCGGGTTCGTCCGCCTCGAGCACTACAAGCCGTGCTGCGCGCGGATGTTCATTGACGACAAGCCGTTCCGCGAGATCGCCTCCAACTGCTGGGACCCGGCGGTCCGCCTCGAAGAGATGGACCGTGCGGGCGTGTGCGTGCAGGTCCTTTCCACCGTTCCGGTCATGTTCAGCTACTGGGCGAAGCCGAAGGACGGTCACGACCTGTCCCGACTGCTCAACGACCACATCGCGGGGATCTGCGACGCGGCACCGCGCTACGGCCCGCAGCGGATCGCCCGGTTCGCCGGGCTCGGCACGCTCCCGATGCAGGACCCCGTCCTCGCTGTGCGCGAGCTGGAGCGGTGCGTCAAGGAACTCGGCCTCCGCGGCGTGCAGATCGGCAGCCACATCGACCGCGGGGATCAGCCGGATTGGAACCTGAGCGAGCCGCAGGTCTTCGAGGTGCTTCAGGCGGCGGCGGAGCTTGGCGCGTCGGTCTTTGTGCACCCGTGGGACATGATGGGGCAGGCGAACATGACGCGGTACTGGCTGCCGTGGCTGGTCGGCATGCCCGCGGAAACCAGCCGCGCCATCTGCTCCGTCATCTTCGGCGGTGTGCTCGAGCTGCTCCCGTCGCTGCGCATCGCGTTCGCGCACGGGGGCGGGTCGTTCCCGGGGACGATCGGACGGATCGAGCACGGGTTCTCCTGCCGGCCTGATCTGTGCGCGGTCGACAACAAGATCAATCCGCGCGAATACCTGGCCAGGCCTGACGGCACGCCGGCCCGGTTCTATGTCGATTCGCTGGTCCACGACGCCGAAGCGTTGCGGTTGATCCTGCGGTTGATCGGCGAGAAGCGGGTCGCGCTCGGGTCGGATTACCCCTTCCCGCTCGGCGAGGAACGTGCGGGCACGCTGATCGACTCCATGAACCTGCCTTCCGAGATTGCTTCGCGCCTGCTGGCCGGAACGGCCCTGGAGTTCCTGGGCATCGACCCCGGGCCGGGCTCGCATTCCGTACGATGACCAACCGATGACGACCGACGCAGGCCAACCGATCGAGTTCAGCGCCGATGATCGTTGCGCGGCGGAACTGGACGCCCGCGATCCGCTGCGCGAGTACCGCGCGCTGTTCCACATCCCGTCCGGGCCGGAAGGCAGGCCTTCCATCTACATGTGCGGCAACTCGCTGGGTCTGCAGCCCAAGGCGGCACGCGTAGCGATCGAGCAGGAGCTGGACGACTGGGCCCGCCTCGGCGTGGCGGCGCACCTCGAAGGCAAGCACCCCTGGCTGCCGTACCACGAGGAACTGCGAGCGACGGGCGCCCGGGTTGTCGGGGCGCAGCCGCACGAAGTCGTCATGATGAACAGCCTGACGGTGAACCTGCACCTGCTGATGGTGTCGTTCTACCGACCGACGGCGGAGCGTCACCGGATCGTCGTCGAGGGCTCACCGTTCCCGTCGGACCTGTTCGCCGTGTCGAGCCAGGCCTCGTTCCACGGGTACGACCCGCGCGAAGCCGTGGTCCCACTCCGTGCGCGCGAGGGCGAGGCGACGCTGCGAACCGAGGACGTCGAGGCTTTCATCGAGCGCGAGGGGAAGTCGGTCGCGATGGTCCTGCTCGGCGCCGTGAACTACCTGACCGGGCAGTGGTTCGACATGAAGCGGATCACCGCCGCCGCGAGGAAGGCCGGGTGCATCGTCGGCTGGGACCTTGCCCACGCGGCGGGCAACGTTCCGGCGCGACTGCACGACTGGGACGTCGACTTCGCGGCCTGGTGCACGTACAAGTACCTCAACGCGGGCCCGGGTGCGGTCGCGGGCGCCTTCGTGCACGAGCGGCACACCAGATCGGGCGCTGCCGGTCGCGGCTACGGGCCGGGCGGCATCCCGCTCTTCGCGGGCTGGTGGGGCAATGACCCCGCGACTCGCTTCCAGATGCGACCCGAGTTTGTCCCCGTCGCGAGCGCGGACGCATGGCAGGTCTCGAATCCACCGATTCTGTCCATGGCCCCGGTGCGGGCTTCGCTCGAGATCTTCGACCGGGCGGGCATGGACGCGGTGCGGGCCAAGTCGTTGCGGTTGACGGGCTACATGGAGTTTCTGCTGCGGACGCTCCTGCCCGGCGCCGTTGAGATCGTCACGCCGCGGGACCCGGAGGGACGCGGGGCCCAGCTGTCGCTTGTCGTGCGCGGGGCAACGAAGGAGGTCGAGCGGCGGCTGCATCGTCGCGGCGTGGTCGTGGACTTCCGCGAGCCGAACATCATCCGCGCCGCCCCCGCGCCGTTGTACAACACGTTCCGGGATGTCCTCGAGTTCGTCCGGGCGCTTCAGGCGTGCGTGTCATGATCTGGCGGCTTGTTGCATGACGGCCAAACCGGGACAAGCCCTGATCGTCGGCGCCGGGCTGGCCGGCTCGCTCATGGCGTGCTACCTCGCCAGGGCGGGCTGGAAGGTGCGCGTGTACGAACGCCGCGCCGACCCCCGCATCGCCGGGACCGGCGGCGGACGGTCGATCAACCTCGCCCTTTCGGCCCGCGGCCTGTGGGGTCTTGAGGGCGTCGGACTGGCCGACCATGTCCGGGAGCACGACGCCATCCGCATGCCGGGCCGCATGATCCATCCGGTCAAAGGTCCCCTCGTCTTCCAGCCCTACAGCGCCAATCCGGCCGATGCCATCAACTCGGTGTCTCGCGGCGACCTCAACCTGACGCTCCTCAAGGCCGCCGCGGCGATGCCGGGCGTCGAGTTCGTCTTCGACCACCCGTGTCTCGATGTGGACCTCGATTCCCCCGCGGCTGTCTTCGAGCGCCCCGGCGGCGGGACCATCCGCGTTGAAGCCGATCTAATCATCGGCGCCGACGGCGCGTTCTCCGCGGTGCGGGCCCGTCTGCAGAAGACCGACCGGTTCGAATACGAGCAGACGTACCTCGAGCACGGGTACAAGGAACTGCACATTCCGGAAGGGGCGAAGGGGCAGAGGGGCAAAGGGGCAAAGGGGGAGGAGGGCGGCGCGTTTGTGATGGAGCCGCACGCCCTGCATATCTGGCCG
>CAZMPE010000027.1:0-13652 GCA_964567955.1 uncultured Phycisphaeraceae bacterium
GTCGAGGACGGGCTGGAACTGCTCTACACCCTCGGGCTGCGGACGAGGGCCGGCGCCGAACTCATCGCGTGCCCCACGTGCGGACGCATCCAGGTCGACCTGTTCTCGCTCGTCCAGGACGTGCGCCGATCGCTGGCCGAGAAGATCACGATCCCCATGAAGGTGGCGGTGATGGGCTGCGTCGTCAACGGGCCGGGCGAGGCCGAGGGCGCGGACGTGGCCGTTTTCGCCGGCGACCGGCGCGGCATCATCTATGTGCAGGGTGAGCGCGTCGCCAACGTGCCCGAGCCCGAGATCCTGGACCGGCTGCTGGCCGAATGCCGTCGGTTCCAGGAACAGGTCGAGCGCGGCGAGGCGAAGCTGGGCCAGAAGCGCGTCGAGATCATCCCCCCCGATCCGATCGGCGCCGTCGGGAGCGGATGGCAGAAGATCGCGGCGGGCGACGTCGAGCAGCCCGCCCGTCTGACCATCGGCGGCGCGTGATCGCCGTCACTTCATCTTCTTGAGCTGGCGGATCTGGATCTCAAGCGACTGGCGGATCATCTCGCGCATCTGGCGCCCCTGGCCCCGTGGCAGTCCGTCGTTCAGGTCGACGGCGATGGCGGCGTTCCAGATCTCGGTGCCCGGCGTGTAGCCCAGTTCCGCGATCATGCGCCGTTCGAGGTCGGGGAGATGGCCCGCGCCGTAGATCACGCCGACGGTCCGGACGGCGGGTTCGGTCTCGATGAGGCGTCGCAGATCGGTGATCACGACGGCGTTGCGGTCCTTGATGAGCTCGTCCACGATCGAGCCCATGTCGCCGGGGAGCATCTCGAGCATCTCGTCGGCGCGGCTGAGCATCTCGACAAGCATGAGCTTGAACATCGTGCGCCCTGTCGCGGTCGACCCGATCATCTTCAAGAGGAACCCGGTGAAGCGGGCCATGGTCGAGCTGCCGTCGAGCATGCCGAAGAGGGCGTCGGCGCCGGCGCCCGAGTCGTCCAGCCGGCGCTGGACCTGATCGATCGACATGTCGCTGTTGCGCCAGTTCGCCTTGTCATGGTCCATGGCGTCGAGCTGGAAGACGAGGCCGAAGGCGTTCGCGAGCTGCTGCTGCAAGTTGGCGCCGCGGCCGCGCTCGCCGTCGGACAGGGGCTTCTGCTGCGAGAACTTCACGTCCGCGGCGGAACCCTCGCCCCCCGGCTTGCCGTCGGATCCCAGGCTCTGGACGTCGAATGTGGATGGGGCGTCGGCGGAAAGGACGTAGGCAACGGGGTGACCCCAGGCGTCCATCATGGACGTCCCGACGAGCGACCCGAGCCGCGGATCGATACCGGCCGCGGCCTCCTCGAGTGTCGCCGGATACGACCCGTGCTTGCTGTGGTACGACTCGACGGCGATGGCCAGGAACCGGACGCGCTGGCGCGTCTTGCGGATCTTGGCGGGCTCGTCGAGCGCCTCGTCGTGCTCTTCACGCCCAGCGCCCGCCGGCTTCACGCCCTCGAACAGCACGATGTCCTGGGCGTCAAGGAACGCCTGGAGCGCGTCGTAGAACCCCCGATCGGCGATGTGAACGGCGCCCGCGAGGAAGACCACTGGCTGATCCGGCGCGGGCGGTGTGAACTCGCGGACGGCCACCTCGAGTCGGGCGATGTTTCCCGTTGCATCGTCGGTGACGCGAAGGTACGGCTCGGGCGCGTCCTGCCGCGCCATCGCGGGGCCCACGACCGAGAGCACCGGGGCGAGCGAAAGAACGATGGTCAGACACCGCGTGAAACTGTTGCGCATCGAGAAGCTCCGTGGTCGGCGGCAGCCCGGGCACCGGACCGCGCGTAATCTTAGCTGTTACGCGCCGGCAGCCCCCGGCGTTTCCCACCGTGCCGCCGAACTCCGTCATTCCCCCGCTGGCGATCGACCGCAGGGCGCTGCGCGAGGCCGAGATGTCGATGGAGGCGTCCCCGGCGGCGCTGGCGCGACCGCTCGTTGTGCTCGGAGGGTGGCGGTCCCCCGCGCTGCAGTCGCGCCGGCTGGCCCGGGAGCTTCGCCGCCTGACCGGCGCCAACCCCGCGGACATCCTGGCGATCAGCTACCCCTTCGACTGGAGCATCAACCGGATCACGGACCGTGTCGCCCATCGGATCCATGAACGCTGGCCCGGAGCCGAAGTCGACATCGCGGCGATCTCCATGGGCGGGCTCGTGGCGCGCGCCGCGGCGATGAACAGGGGCAACGGGCGACCCGGCATCCGGATCCGCCGGCTCTTCACGCTCGCGACGCCCCACCGCGGCGCGCTGCTCGCTCGCTGGTTGCGACCGGACCCCGCCGCCGGTGCGATGCGCCCAGGATCGGAGTTCCTTCGTTCGCTCGACGCGGCGTTGCCCGGATCGGACTACGAACTCGTGTGCTACGCGCGACTGGGGGACTACTGGGTCGGCGCGAGAAACACGAGCCCGCCGGGGCGCGACCCCATCTGGGCGCCGTCAAGCGGCCTGTTCAGCCACTTCACTGTCGCCCGGGATGCGCGGATCATCGCGGACATGGCCCGGAGACTGCGCGCCGAGCCGCCGCTGGCGGGCCCTCCCTCGCCGCCGCCCGGAAACTAGCAGCCGAGCTTGGCTGCGAGCCGTCGGAATGCCGGATCGTCGTGCATCCCACGCTGCGTCGCCGCGACCGCCATCAGTGTCGAGCCGCTGAGCAGCAGTGCGACGGGCTTTGCTCGTCCGTGGCTGATGGCGAGCGACTCGATAAGCCCGCGCTCGCGCCGGGTGAGCCGCAGACGCCTGGCGAGGCGCCGGAACGCTGATCTCGCGCGATCGCGGGCGCACCACCGGTGAAGTCGCGCCGCGGCGAACCCGCACAGCGTCGCGGAAACGATGACGGCCAGCGCCATGGCCAGCGTGGGCAGAGTGCTCACTTCCGGCGGCGGCGGAAGTTCGGGCACAATGATGTCGACATTGGAGATATCCGGTCCGCGGATACCTTGGGCTACCGCCATCGCCCCGAACCAGTTGGTGAGTTGACCGATCACGCGATGGCTGCTCCTTGGCCGGCGCGGGCGGACCACTCCGATCGGATCCCCGAGAGAACCCGGTGGGCGCAGCGTTCGGCGCGGGCCCGGACGGCCGTTTCGGGCTCGTCGCGCGCCAGGCGCGCGACCGTGCCGGCAAGGTCGTTGCAGCGCTGCCACGCCGGCGCGCCGCCCTGCACAAGCAGCCGCTCGGCCACCCAGAGGCCCGCGAGCCGGTGCAACGGGCGTTCGTCCCTGAGCATCGCTCCGAGCGATTCGACGGCCACCAGCTCGAATCGGTCGGTCGGGACGGGGCCGAGCAGGGCGCGGATCGCGTTCGCCCGCACGCGGTGATTGGAATCGACCTTGAGTTCGAGCATGGACGAGTAGAGGCGCGGGTGGGTCGCGGCGAAATCCGCCTCCGGGCCCGCCTGCCGACGCGCGGCCCGCGCCGCCCCCTCCAACGCATTGGCCCGAACACGTTGCACCCGGTGGGCGAGCGAGGCGAGGAGCGCGGCACGCGCCGATTCGGTAGGAACGTCCGCGAGCGCTGCGGCGGCGGCGGCGGCGACCGGATCGTCGGCGCCGAGCGCGCCCGATCCGCTGGGCGTCTGGATCGCGCGCAGCAGCTCGAATTCGATGTGCGACGAAAGCCGCAACCGGCGAGCCAGGAGGATCCCGTCGACCCGCCGGCGGGCATCGCCCTCGTTGATCCGGGCCCGGAGTCGCGCGATGAAGCCCTCGCGATGCGCATGGAGGATGCGCCGGGCGGCGAGCCGGGACCGCTCCGACCAGACCTCCCACGGATCACTCGCGGCGCACTCCTCCACGGCGAGCATCCGGACCGATGCGTGCGGAGACCGAGCCCGCTTCGACCACAGTTCCGCCGGATCGCCGCCGGTCAGCCATCGCGAGATCAGGGCGGTTCGCGCGACCCGCGCATCGGCGTCGAAGCAGTAGTCGAGCGATTGATCGTGCGGCGCGCCCCGCATCGCCGCGTGCCGAACGACCGCGTCCGGATCGGTCAGAAACGGCTCGAGCATCGAGGCGCGCAGAGCCTCGGAAGGACGCAGCGCGGAAACAAAGCGGATCAGCCCGCGTCGAGCGGCCGTCGACAAGCGCGTGGCGATCTTCGGATCAGGAACCGAGGCGCCGCGCGGATGTCGTGGCTTCCCGCGTCCCGACGGCGCGGGGATAATCGCGACACGCCGGGCCCGTGCGGGATTGGCCGCCAGGTGTGCCCGGCAGAGCACGGACTCGTGGTCCTCGATCGATTCGGCGCGGGCGACTCGCTCGAGCGCGGCGGCGCCGACGGATACGCCCTCGATGCCCAGCCAGGTCCACGCTCGTGCACGCAACAGAGGATCCGTTGATCGGCGAACAAATGTCCGGAATCCGATCAGGCTCTCGTGGTCGGAGTCCGCGAACCAGCGCGCCAACGGGCCGGGGTTGGAGTGGAGGCGGGCGGAATCCAGCAGCACCGCGCACGCCGCGAAAACCGCGGTGCAGCGGTGCTCGGGGTACGCGCGTGCGGCGACGGCGAGCGCCGACTCGAACTCCGATTCTGCGGCACGCCGGTCCGCCGGCGACCGGGCGACGTCGGTCCGCGGCGCCCGCGCCAAGTGAACCAATGATGCGCCCGCGGCATCGGAGGCCGCTCGGTCCGGGTCGGTCAGGAGACGGGTGAGCATGCGCGCGAACCGCCGGTCACCGAAGTCGCCGGCGATCTGTGCAGCGCAGAGGCGAGCCGTCGCGTCGGAGTCGGTGGCAGTGCGCTCGACCGAGTTTCGCCAGAGGTCGAGTTGCTCGGATCCGTACCAGGTGTCGACAATCGCGGCCCGCGCATCGAGAGGAAGGCGGTGCCAGATCCGGATCGTCACATCCATGATCTCGCGAACGCTCGGGCGATCGGGCGGACGAATGGCGGATCGGGCGAGCCGGCGAAGGGTCCCCGCGATGGTCTCTCCCTCGCTGACTGCGGCCGGAAGAGAAACCCGCCGAATGATCGCAACCAGTTCTCCTGCAAGCGGTTCGAACTCATGAGGCGCGGCGACGCCAAGAGCGTGAGCCAGCGCTACAGCGGCGTGGGGGAGGGGCAGACGCCTCAAATTCACGATCGGAGGACCCGCGGACCCCAAACCCCCCCAGATTGATCTTGAGTTCTCGGACATTTCCGACTACGCTTTCGCCCGGTGACGCGGACCGGCCCCTATATGTAGTGGATGGTAGCAGATTCGTCGGCTATATAGGGTCGTAGAAGCAGAAGGATGGCCCGCAGTCCGGGATGTACTCGTGGCCCGGAGCGATCCGGACCGAAATAAGACTCTTTCTCGAGCCCATGTCCGAGTTCGGACAGGGCAAGATCATGCGGGCCCGTCTGTTGGCCGGGCCGGCGCAACTCGAGGTTCTTCATGACCACACCTGTGAAGTCCAACAGCCTTCAGTCGTACCAGACGCTCTTGTACCATCGGGCGTTGCACCCGGAGTTCTTCCCCATCCGGGCCCGCCGGGCAGTCCGTCACAGCAACTACGAGATCGAGCTCTGGGTGATGGCGGGTTCCCACCTGTTCCGCTTCGAGCGGGGCCCCATCTGCGCGTGCGAACTCGTCACCGACCAGGAGGGCAACCTGCCCGAGGAGGGCGTGGTCGCGGCGTTCCTGTGCGCCGGAGAGCGGGATTTTGAGCACCGCTTTGAGAAGGACAAGGTCACGTACATGACCTCGGTCCAGACCGAGACACTCTCGGAAAACCTGTACGACGCGACGTTCAAGGAAATGAACGACATCGCGCGCCGGAACCCGGATGTCCTGCTCCACCGGTGGAACGACGAGACAGGCAAGTGCATCTCCCTGCTGGAGTACCACCTCCAGAACCGTGAGGTCCAGGTCGAGGCCTATCACCTGGTCGCCCAGGGCGGGCTGGTGCTGCGGACGCAGACCATCTTTGAGCAGGCCCCGGCCACCGTCATCCCGGAGGTCGTGGTCCGCCGCTCCCCTTGACCGCACCCGTATCCGGGTTACCGTTCGACCGTGACACGCACGCCGACCAGCATGTCGATCCGAATTCGCCGGCCCCTCTGAGGGGCGCGGTCGTGGCGGTCACACTCCAAAGCCCTGACTGTCCACCGATCGCGGCTCCTCGGGCGGGGCCTTGGTCTTCTACGGCGCCGCCCTCCGCGGGGCCGTCATCCCGATAGCATCGTCGCACTGTTCAACGTCATCCCCCGCCCCCGGGGCCTTTCCCGGCGTGCGAGCCCGAGAGAACATCATGAGCACCCCCGAAACGCGCCCCGCCCAACCCGCCGCTCCTGTTTCCGAGAAGGCGGCGGGCGAGAAGAGCGCGTACCGAGCCACGCTGAACCTTCCGAAGACCGCCTTCCCGATGAAGGCGAACCTCGTGCAGAATGAGGCCGCGAGTATCAAGCGCTGGACCGCGATGAACCTGTACGCGCGTGTGAGGGAGGCTCGTGCCGGGGCACCCCGGTTCGTCTTCCACGACGGCCCGCCGTACGCCAACGGGAGCATCCACCTCGGACACCTCCTCAACAAGTGCCTGAAGGACTTTGTGGTCCGAGCGCGCACGATGATGGGCGACGACTGCCCCTTCGTGCCCGGCTGGGACTGCCACGGGCTGCCCATCGAGCACAAGGTCATGACGGAACTCGTCGAGAGCGGCAAGTTCGAAAAGCTGCGCGGGCTGAGCGAGGACCACCGCCGCATGGCGATCCGGCGTGAGTGCCAGAAGGACGCGGAGAAGTTCGTCAAACTCCAGTCGTCGCAGATGATCCGGTTGCTCACGCTCGCCGACTACGAGAACCCGTACCGGACCATGAGCCCCGAGTACGAGGGGGCGACGCTCGAGGTGCTCGCGGCGCTGCTGGACGAGGGCCTGGTCCTGCGGGCGCTCAAGCCGGTGCACTGGTCGATCGCCAACGAGACCGCGTTGGCGGAGGCGGAACTCGAGTACTTCGACCGCGAGGATATCTCGGTCTACGTGGATTTCGAGGCGGCCGACGCCGGGTCCGTCTATGACGCTTTCGGCCTCCCCGAAGGTTCCGATGACGACGACGACGGGGTCCGGCCCGCGCAATCGCCCAGCTTCATGATCTGGACGACGACCCCCTGGACGCTCCCGGCCAATCTCGCGATCGCCGTGAATCCCAGGTTCGAATACGCCCTCGTTCGCGTGGACGGCAACGTCACGATCCTCGCCGCGGGCGCCGTCGAACGGGTGACCAAGGCCGCGAAGGCCGAGTCCGTCACGGTGCTCGCGACCGCCCCTGGCGAAAAGCTGCTCGGGCTCGCGTACAGGCACCCGTTCGCGGATGCGGGTGCGTCGATGAAGGGCCCGATCTACACGGTGGTCGCGGCGGAGTACGTCACGCTCGAGGACGGCACGGGGCTGGTGCACACGGCGCCCGGTCACGGCGAGGACGATTACCTGACGGGGATGCGCGTCGGGCTGCCGATCTACTGCCCGGTGATGGGCAACGGCGCGTACGACGCGACCGTTCCCGAGTGGCTGCGGAACGTGGACATCTGGAAGGCCAACGGCCTGATCGTCGATCGCCTGCGCGAGAGCGGGCACCTGTTCTTCGACCACGCCTTCACGCACAGCTACCCGCACGATTGGCGGAGCAAGACGCCCGTGATCTTCCGCTGCACCGAGCAGTGGTTCGTCGGCGTCGACCGGCCCACGCGCCGCGACGGGCGATCGCTGCGCGAGAGTGCGCTCGCGGCGGTGGGATCGCGCCCGGGCGGCGGCGCGGTCGAGTTCGTGCCGGAGTGGGGACGGAATCGGATGCGCGGGATGCTCGAGTCCCGCCCCGACTGGTGCATCAGCCGGCAGCGTTCGTGGGGCCTGCCGATCCCGGCGTTCTTCTGGACGGAGGCGGATGGTCGGCAGACTTGGCTGATGACGGCGGCATCCGTGCGTGCGGTGGCGCGGGTCGTGCGGGAGAAGGGATCTGACATCTGGTTCACAGCCCCGCCGGAGGAACTCCTCAAGCATTACGAACTAGCGGCGGATCCGGACGCATCGGCGCGCCGGCTCTTCGGCGAAGAGGGTCGGGCCGGACGGCTCGGCGAGCTGCGCAAGGGGCCCGACATCCTCGACGTCTGGTTCGAATCGGGCTCATCGTGGAACGCCGTGATGCGGGAGCGCTCCGCCGGAAAGGACTTCCCGGTCGACCTGTACCTTGAGGGGGCCGACCAGCACCGCGGGTGGTTCCAGACGTCCCTGCTCCCATCCCTGGGGATGATGGGGCGGGCGCCGTACAAGAACGTCCTGACGCACGGCTTCACCGTGGACAAGGACGGGCGGAAGATCAGCAAATCCGACCCGAGGTCGAAGGACTACGGCGTCGACAACCTGCTCACGGCGTACGGAGTCGACGTGCTGCGCTGGTGGGTCTGTGCGCAGAGCTCCGAGAACGACATGAAGATCGATCTGGAGTTCTTCAACCTTGCCGGTGAGAGCTACCGCAAGATCCGCAACACGATCAGGTTCATGCTGAGCAACCTCGACGACTTCACCGAGCCGGGCGCCTCCGTTCCGGGCCGGCGCGTGGACCCGGGCACGTTTGCACCGACATCGCTCGAGGCGTGGGCGCTCTCCGAGTTCCATCGGGTCAGCGCCGCGGTGGTCGAGGCCTACCGGCAGTACGACTTCCAGAGCGTGCAGAAATCGCTCTACGACTACTGCAACGGGACGCTCTCGGCGACCTACCTCGCGGCGATCAAGGATCGGCTGTACTGCGATGCGCCCGATTCACCCCGCCGCCGGCGCACGCAGACCGTTCTGTGGGAGATCACCGATGGCTTGTGCCGCCTGCTTGCACCCGTCCTCTGCCACACCGCCGACGAGGCCTGCCGTGCGCTGCGCAAAGCGGACTCGTCCGACCAGTCGGTGTGCGTGCACCTGTTCACCTTCCCGGATTCGCACGCGATTAACGCGGACCCGGCCTGGGCCAGGGTGATGAAGGTGCGGGAATCGGCGCTGCAGGCCGTCGAGCGCGCCAAGACGCCGGCCTCGGCCGGCGGCCTGGGCATCGAGAACCCGCTCGACGCGTGCGTCGTGCTGCCCGACCCCGATGGGGCCTTCAGCCGCTTCGACATGTTCGACCTGGCCGATCTGCTCGGCGTCAGCCGCGTGCGAGCGGATCGCGCGGCGTCCGATATCCGGATCGAGGACCTGCGGACCGAGCCCCGATGCGACCGCTCATGGAAACGGGACGGCACCGTCCGCCGGCGCAGCGACGGCGGGATGTTGAGCGATCGCGACGCCGCGGCGGTCGGAGTCTCCTGAGTCCGGCCGCGCAGACGGCACAGTCCGCAAAGGCCATCGGTTTCGCGCCCGGCACGTGGTGAATC
Organism: uncultured Phycisphaeraceae bacterium; assembly: GCA_964567955.1. GTDB lineage: Bacteria > Planctomycetota > Phycisphaerae > Phycisphaerales > UBA1924 > CAZMPE01. The sequence goes on from CAZMPE010000027.1 coordinate 9,358, forward strand.
TGCGCCCATCGGCGGCGCGGACGCTGATTTGATGCAACATTCATGCTGTGACGAGTTGACCGTTCGCAACACCGGCGCCGCGCGGCGGGGTTCGGTGAGCGAGCCGAACTGACGGGGCGCTGCATCCCTCCACGCGGACCGTCGATGGACCTGCCCATGAGCGACGCCGAAAGACCGGACCATCCTGGCTGGCCTGAGCCGATCCATGTGAACCCGAACGCCGGGGCCGACCCGCCGGATCCGGCCGACGGGCCGTTCGTGGTGGAGCGGATGACCGCCCTGACGCACGATCTGGCCAATCTGCTCGACGGCTCGCTGCGCTGCCTGTCCTTCGCCCGCAAGGCCCTGGGGCGCGGCGTGGCCGGCGTCGACGGCGGCAAGCTCGATTCGACGCGGCGCCAGCTCGACACCGTGTACGGCGCGATGGAGCGTATGTCGGATCTGGTCCAAGCCGCGATGCGTGGATCCTCCTCGGTGCTCTCGTCGGCGGCCCTTTCGCCGCGGCGGCCCATCAGCCTGCAGGAGGCGGTCGGGCACGCGATGGAAGTCGTGAGCTTTGAAGCGGCGGAACGGGGCGTTTCGCTCGAGCTCTCGGTGGCCGACGATGTCTCGGCGCAGCCCGCGGGCGCCGTGTACACGGTGATCCTCAATGGTCTGCGGAACGCGATCGAGTCGATCTCGCGGGCGTGCGCGGGCGCGCCCGAGCCGAGGGGCCTCGTGGAAGTGCGCGCCCGTTCCGGCGCCAGGGCCGGTCCCCGCGGCGCGCCCGAGCGTCTGATCGTGATCGAGATCCTGGACGACGGGACCGGGTTCGGGTCGCGAGCCGACGGCGACCACGCGTTTGAGTTCGGCGTCACCACGAAGCCGGGCGGGCTCGGCGTCGGCTTGGCGCTGGCGCGCGAAGTCATCCGCGAACTGAGCGGCACGATCGAGCTGCTGCCCCGGCAGGATGTGTCCAGCGCGACGCGCCCCGGCGCGCTGCTGCGGATCACGTTCCCGTTCCCCAAGCCCCGGAGCAACGAGACGATCGGGTAATGAACGCATGACCAAACCGGCGCCCGCACGCATCCTGGTGGTGGATGATGATCGAATCGTCCTCGAGTCGCTCGCGGAGTTCCTGCGCGCCGAGGGCCATTATCCCTTGACCGCGCTCGACGGCGACGAGGCGTTGCGCCTGCTGGCGGAGGCGGAGCGCGCCCGCGGACCGGCGGACGGAGCCCCGATCAACCTGGTCATCTGCGATGTCTCGCTCCCCGGCGTCAGCGGGCTCGACGTGCTCCGTCGCATCGCGCGCCAACACCCGGGCACGGCCGTGGTGATGCTGACCGGTTACGGCACGATCGAATCGGCGGTGGAGGCACTGCGGATCGGCGCCAGCGACTATCTGACCAAACCGGTCGTGGACAGCGAGCTGCGTGTGTCGCTCGAACGGGCGCTGCGGCAGCAGGCGCTTCTCGCCGAGAACCAGGTGCTCCGCCGCCGGCTCGATTCGCGGTTCGCGCTGGCCAACATCGTCGGGACCGACAGGCGGATGCTCAAGGTCTTTGAACTCGTCGAGGCGGTGGCGCCCAGTCGAACAACGGTGCTGATGACCGGCGAATCCGGCGTCGGCAAGTCCCTCATCGCCCACGCGATCCATCACAGCAGCCCGCGCCGGGACAAGCCCTTTGTCGAACTGTCCTGCGGCTCGATCCCCGAGACGCTGCTCGAGTCGGAACTCTTCGGGCACGTCAAGGGCGCGTTCACCGGCGCTCACACCGACAAGGCCGGGCGATTCCTCGCGGCCAACGGCGGGACGATCTTCCTCGATGAGATCAACTCCGCCTCGCCGGCGATGCAGCTCAAGCTGCTGCGAGTGCTCCAGGAACGCAAGTTCGAGCCCGTCGGCTCGAGCGGGACCGTCGAGGTCGATGTGCGCGTCCTGCTCGCCACCAATCAGCCGCTCGAAGATCTCGTCGCCGAAGGCCGTTTCCGCAACGATCTGTACTACCGGATCAACGTCGTCCGGATTGAGCTGCCGCCGCTGCGCGACCGCCTCGGAGACATCCGAGTGCTCGCGGATCACTTCCTGCAGGTGTACGCGCGGGAGCTCGGCAAGCAGCTGGCGGGCTTCACGCCAGAGGCGATGGATGCGCTGCTCCGGTACGGCTACCCCGGCAACGTTCGCGAACTCCAGAACATCGTCGAGCGGGCCGCCGTGCTCTGCCGCAGACCGACCATCACGGTCGAAGATCTTCCGGCGCAGGTCTCCGGAACCAACGACAACGGGGAGCGAGTCCCCGCTGCGCCGGCCGACCACTCCGCATCCTGGACGCCGATGCCGCTCGAGGAAGCCCTGCGCGAGCCCGAGCGCCGCATCCTGCTCGAGGCCCTGCGCGCCAACGCCTGGAACCGGCAGAAGACGGCCGAGCAGCTGGCGATCAACCGGACCACGCTCTACAAGAAGATGAAGGCCCACGGCATCGATGCCGGCGATGAGCGGCTCGCGGGATGAGGCATCACTTCGGCGCGAACGGCGCCGCCTGCTCCGGCTTTCCCCACTGCTGATACAGGCGGAAGAGCCGCTCGCGGGCCGTCGCCGAGCCGGGGCTTGTGGGATCGCGCCCGATGTACGCGTCGTAACTGGCCCGCAGCGGCGCCTCGGCCTCCGCGAACCGCCCCGCGAGCAACAGGCACTCGCCGTAGTCACCCTGGTAGTGCGAAACGTACGGGTGCTCCTTCGGCAGCGCCCCGGCGGTGACCCGCGCGACGATGTCGGCGAACTCCGCCGTCGCTTCGTCGAGCCGATTCTGCTCCCGCAGGAACGTCGCGAACCGGGCCCGGCTGGCGAGCGTGTCGGGGTGCGAGTCCTTGAGCAGGCGCCGGATGTCCCCCACCGCTGTGCGGAAGGCGGCCTCCACCTCGGCCGGATCGTTGCCGGCACGCCACATCGCGGTCGCGCGCGCCAGGCGGGCCTTGGCGAGGTCGGGGTCGTTGGCCGCGTCCGCGAGAGCGCCGAGCGCATCGCAAGCGCGGGTGATCGCCGCGAGCGCCTCCTCGTGCTGCCCTCGCGTGCTGAGCAGGTTGCCCTGGTTCATCAGCGTGCTCGCGAGCCCGCGGGTCTTGTCGGGCAGGGCTCCGAGCACATCAGCCGCCTCGGCGTACAGGCCGAGGGCCTCAACCGCCTTGGGTTCGCTGCGCTGGACCTCCAGTGTTCGAGCGAGGTTGACCATCGTCGCGGCGGTGTCGGCATGGCGCGGACCGATCGTCGACGAGGCGCGCAGCCCGTCGAGCACCTGGCGGTAGAGAGCCTCCGCTTCCGGGTACTGGGCGCTGTTGCGCAGCCGCAGCGCCACGCTGTTCATGGCGGCCAGCGTGTCGCGATGACCCGGTCCCGAAAGCTCCCGCCGGAGCGCGAGCGAGCGGTCAAGGTGGAACTTCGCTTTGTCGAGTTCCAGCAGACTCAGGTACGTCTGCCCGATGACTTCGTGGATACGCACCGCAACCTCGGGCCGATCCGCAAGCTCTTTCTCCACGCGGGCGGACGCGGCATCGAGGATCTCCGTCACCAGCACGTCCCGCCCTCGGGCTTCGGACGGCTTGGCCGCGGCGAAGACGCTCTCGAGAAACGCCCGTATGCGGTTGGCGGTGTCCGCCTCGGCGGTGGCGGTCCTTTCCGCCTGCACCTTGTCTTCGAAGAGAGCCGCCTTCTGCTGGTAGAGGATGGCCATCATCACGCCGAACGCGATCACCAGCACGAGGAAGAGCACGCCCACCGACGCCTGCACGCGGTACCGACGCAGCGTCTTCGAGATGACATACCACCCGCTGTCCCGCTTGGCCTCGATCGGTTCGCCGTTGAGGTAGTGCTGGATGTCGCGCGCCAACTCGCCCGCGGACTGGTAGCGGCGATCGCGCTCCTTGCTGAGGCACTTGAGGACGATCGTCTCGACCTCGTTGTTGATCTGGCGGCGGATCGTGCTCGGGCGGGCGGGCGCGGCACGCAGGATGTTGTCCAGCACGTCCCGCATCTGCCCCACGACCTCGTAGGGGAATCGACCCGTCAGCATCTGGTACAGGACCACGCCCAACGAGTAGACATCGGTCCGCACGTCGATCATCGCGGGGTTGCCCTCGGCCTGCTCCGGGCTGGCCCAGGGGAGCGACCCGATGAACTGGCCCGTCATCGACATCAGTTGCGGCCGGCTTTCCTGCGTCATCTCCGGCACCGCGATGCGCGCCAGGCCGAAGTCCACGATGACGGGCTCTCCGGTCGCCGTCACGCGGATGTTGCCGGGCTTGATATCCCGGTGGAT
>CAZMPE010000028.1:0-13549 GCA_964567955.1 uncultured Phycisphaeraceae bacterium
CACATCTGGGAGTGGGACCAGTGGGCCGCCGGACGCATCCCCGTCGGCATCGTCACCGGACATGAGTTCGTCGGAACGATCGAGGCCGTCGGCAGCGCGGTCACCCGCTACGCCCCCGGCCTGCGCGTCAGCGCCGAGGGACACATCACCTCCGGCATCGATTACAACTCGCGCACCGGCAACGCCCACATCGCCAGCGACACCCGCATCATCGGCATCGACCGCGACGGATGCTTCGCCGACTACGTCTGCGTCCCGGAAGAGAACGTCTGGCCCGTCCACAAGAACATCCCCGACAAGGTCGCCGCCGTCCTCGATCCGCTCGGCAACGCCGTGCACACCGTCATGGCCGCCGACGTCTCCGCCAAATCCGTCCTCATCAGCGGAGTCGGCATCATCGGCCTGATGGCCGTCACCGTCGCCAAGGCCGCCGGCGCCGGACGCATCTTCGCCACCGACATCAACCCGCCCCGCCTCGAACTCGCACGCCGGCTCGGCGCCGTCGCCGCCTACGACGTCCGCCAGGGCGATGGATTCGTCAACGAGATCCGCCGCGCCACCCGCGGCGAGGGCGTCGACGTCCTGCTCGAAATGTCCGGCGCGCCCTCCGCCTTCGACCAGGGCTTCCGAGCCCTCCGCAACGGCGGCACCGCCGCCATCCTCGGCATCCCCTCCAAGCCCATCACCTGGAACATCACCGAGCACGTCGTCTTCAAGGGCGCACGCGTCCTGGGCATCAACGGCCGCAAGATGTTCGAGACCTGGTACCAGATGGAGGAGTTGCTCCTCTCCGGACGCCTCGAGCTCGACGAGATCATCACGCACGAGTTCAAGCTCGAAGACTTCCAGGCCGCCTTCAAGACCATGATGACCGGCGAGGGCATCAAGGTCGTGATGAACGTCAACGCCTGACCGATCACACGGCTCAATCACGAAATTGAGTTGTCTTCCCGCTCTCTCCCCTTGGGGGAGTGGGTGGCCGCGCAGCGGCCGGGTGAGGGGTCGCGCAACGCATCTCCTCATTTGTGCTTTGTACTTTGAACTTTGTACTTTCTCTTCCCACGCTTCCCACGCCCCCACTCCTGAACTGTGCTCCCCTTTCTGACCCCCCTGCACACCCCATGCCAGTCCATCTCCCAGCCCCGCCCCCAAATTCACTTCAACCGCACCCCCTCCCCGACGTATCATGTGGTATGCGCGGCACACCGGCACATCCCCGCCGCCCCGCCTTCTCGCTCATCGAGTTGCTCGTGGTCATCGCGATCATCGCGATCCTCGTGAGCATCCTCCTCCCCGCACTCGCCGAGGCCCGGCGCGTCGGCCGCGCCGGCGTCTGCTTCTCGAACATGCGCCAGCTCGGCGTCGCCACCGGCTCCTACGCCTCCGATTTCAAGGACCGCATCTGGTCCTTCACCTGGAAGAAGACCGGCCCCGGCGAGTACCTGCCCTCGCCCTACCCCGACCTGCAGTCCGCGTCCACCGACGTCCAGGCCGCCGTCTGCCAGGCCACCGATATCCTCCGCCGCCGCGCCTGGCGCGAGGACTTCCCCAACCTCAACAACACCGGCTTCAACTGGATCCCCCACGTCCTCTACTCGCACCTCGTGATCCACGACTACCTCGGCTCCAAGCTTCCTGAGAAAGCCCTCGCCTGCCCCGAGGACCGCGCCCGCCTCCGCTGGCAGATCGACCCCGAGTCGCGCTTCGACCAGGGCTTCTGGCTCCCCGAACAGCCCGCCCCCGGACCCGCCTCCATCCGTTGGCCCTACTCCTCCTCGTACCAGGTCGTCCCCGCGGCGTACGACAACAGCCGCGTCGGCGACCGCATCGAGCAGGGCGGGTTCGACAGCAGCTACGTCCTCCCCGCCAACGCCCGCCTCGGCAACCTCCTGCTCACCGCCGTCGCCTACCCCGCCCAGAAAGTCCACGTGATGGACCAGGAGTCCCGCCACTTCTCGCGCCGCAACTACTTCTACGCCATCCCCAAGGCCCGTCAGCCCCTTCTCACCTTCGACGGCTCGGTCAACGTCTACCTCACCGAGAACGCCAACAAGGGCTGGCAGCCCAACAACCCGACCGACCCGAACCCCACGGTCATGCAGTACTACCCCGCCCTCTGGGGCGCCCCCACCACCACCGGCACGATCTTCGAAACCGTCATCGGGTACTACCGATGGACCCGCGCCGGCCTCTCGGGCGTCGACTTCGGCGGCGTCGAGATCTTCACCGGTCAGCGGTGACCTCCAATCCGGTCTTTGCCTTGCACAAGCGGGCGCCGTGAGCGGTCGGCGTCAACGCCGCGCAATCTACTCACTTTTGTGCCTGATCGACCATCGGCACTTGGCGCCAGGCTCCTCCCGCATCAGGGAGGCCCGAACCGGTCCGCACCCCCTCCCCTCGTTACAAAGGCGTTACAGGCGCGGACCGATCTCAAACGTACAACAGAGCGTCGGAATTCCGCCGGGCCGCCGGGCCCGACAAGGAGCACGTGATGAACCTCATCCTCAGGTCCGCCGCCGTTCTGGGACTCTGCCTCACCACGGCTCACGCCCAGGTCCAGGTCCACACCAGCGAACCCGTCCTCATCGTGCCCCAGGCCCGACACGTCATCTGGCATCCGCCCCGTCATCCGCCCCGCCCGCACCCCGTCCCTTCGGTGACGCTCACCTCCGTCGCCGCTGATGTCACCGTCACCGACCAGGTGGCCTCCACCACCATGGTCCTGAGCCTGTCGAACCCCGGGCCACGCCCGCAAGAGGCCCAGATTCTCATCCCCGTCCCCGACGGCGCGACCGTCCGATCCTTCCAGCTCGACAGCCTCGGGCCCGAGCCCACCGCCCGCGTCGTCCCGCGCGACGAGGCCCGGCGCATCTACAACGAGATCGTCGCCAGGATGATCGACCCCGGCCTCCTCGAGTTCGCCGGATACGGCCTGATCAAGAGCAGCGTCTTCCCCGTACCCGCCAACGGCACCAACACGGTCCGACTCACCTACGAGGTCCTCCTCACCGCCGACGGCGACCGCGTCGACTACCTCCTGCCGCGCACGGATTCACTCGTCTCCAGCGGCGTGCGCTGGACGCTCAGCATGGACATCCGCTCGCGCCGGCCCATCTCCACCGTCTACTCGCCAAGCCACGATCTCGTCACCGAACGCCACTCCCCCAACCACGTCACCGTCAAGGCCACCGCCGAATCGGCCTCCAACCCCGGCTCGTTCCGCGTCTCCTACCTCCACCAGTCCCTCGACCAGGCCGGCGTCTCCGCGACGCTCCTCGCCTACCCCGATGCCGAGGTCGGCCCCGACGGCGGCTACTTCCTTCTCCTCACCGGACTCCCCGCCCGCAAACCCGACGACGTCAAGCCCGTCAACCGCGAGGTCACCATCGTCATCGACCGGTCCGGCTCGATGCGCGGCCAGAAGATCGACCAGGCCCGCGAGGCCGCGCTCCAGGTCGTCGAAGGCCTCGACCCCGGCGAGTACTTCAACATCATCGACTACTCCGACTCGATCGCCAGCTTCGCCGACAAGCCCGTCGTCAAGAGTGACGAGACGATGAAGCGCGCCCGCGAGTACCTCGCGATGCTGCGCGCCAACGGCGGCACGAACATCAACGACGCCCTGCTCGAGGCCCTGCGCCCGGACCCCACGCCCGGCACGCTCCCCGTCGTCCTCTTCCTCACCGACGGCCTGCCCACCGTCGGCCAGACCGGCGAGATCGCCATCCGCGACGCCGCCAAGGCCGCCAACAAGGCCAACCGGCGCGTCTTCACCTTCGGCGTCGGGCACGATGTCAACGCGCCGCTCCTCTCCGGCATCGCGCGCACATCGCGCGCCGCCACGACGTTCGTCCTCCCTGACGAGAACGTCGAGGTCAAGGTCGGACAGGTCTTCCGCCGCCTCTCCGGACCGGTGCTCGATTCGCCGCGCCTCGTCACCCCCGGCACGGGCACCCGCCCGATCCGCGAGCTCCAGCCCGCCGTTCTGCCCGACCTCTTCGACGGCGACCAGCTCGTCATCCTCGGCCAGTACACCGACAGCACGGCGAGAAACCTCGTCCTCGAGGGCAACTTCCTCGGTGAGGCCCGCCGCTTCGAGTTCTCGTTCGACACCGCCAAGGCGACGAACCGCAACAGCTTCGTCCCGCGCCTCTGGGCCAGCCGCAAGATCGCCATGCTCATCGACGAGATCCGCCAGGCCGGCGCCTCCGACGTGATGCCCGGCTCCATGCCGCCCCCGGAGCACCCCCGCACCAAGGAACTCGTCGACGAGATCGTCCGCCTCTCCGTCAAGTGGGGCATCCTCACCGAGTACACCTCCTTCCTCGCGACCGAGATGACCGTCTCCACCGGCGAGCGCAACGAGGCCGGGGCGTTCGTGGAAGGCCTGGTCGTCACCGGCGGCGGCCCGATGGACCCGGCCAGCGCACCCCGCAGGGCGAACGACAGCCTCCGCGAGCGCGCCGTACAGCTCCGCGCCGGCAAGGCCGCCGTCAACCAGGACCTCAACCTCGGCTACCAGGCCATGCAGACCTGCGAGAACAAGCTCAACGTCTGGCGCGACGAAGATCTCAACTACGTGCAGGTCACCAGCGTCTGCCAGGTCGCCGACCGCACGCTCTTCAAGCGCGCCGACCGCTGGGTCGACTCCCGCATCCTCGACAAGGAAGCCGAGGCCCCGGACAAGACCATCGCCTTCGCCAGCGAGGAGTATTTCAAGCTCGTCGACGACCTCGTGAAGGAGAACCGCCAGGGTCTGCTCGCCCAGGGCGGCGACTGCTACCTCCTCCACAACGGCCAGCGCGTCCTCGTCAAGGCCCCGAATCCCGAAGGCTGATCCCGCCGCCACCCTCAGGAGCCCATCATGTCACTCCGTTCCGCGTCACTCGCCCTCGTCCTCGCCGCCGGCCTCTGCACCACGCCCGCCGCCTTCGCCCAGGTCGCCGCCGACGCCCCCGTCGTCCGCGAGGCCCCGCCCCTCGCCGACACCGCCCGCATCGAGGTCGTCTTCGTCCTCGACACGACCGGCTCCATGTCCGGTCTGATCGAGGGCGCCAAGGCCAAGATCTGGTCCATCGCCAACCACATCGCGACAGCCAAGCCCCGCCCCGAGATCAGAATGGGGCTCATCGGCTACCGCGACCGAGGCGATGCCTATGTCACCACGCTCACCTCCCTCACCGACGACCTCGACGCCATCTACGCCGACCTCATGAAGTTCAAGGCCGAAGGCGGCGGCGACGAGCCCGAAAGCGTCAACCAGGCACTTCACGAGGCCGTTACCAAGTTCGACTGGGCCGACGACAAGAACACCCTCAAGCTCATCTACCTCGTGGGCGACGCACCGCCCCACATGGACTACGAGCAGGACGTCGTCTACCAGACCTCTTGCAAGCTCGCCGCCACGGCGGGGATCACCATCAACACGATCCAGTGCGGCGGGTCCGTCTCGACGACGCCCATCTGGCAGGAGATCGCCCGCGGCGCGGAGGGCGAGTTCTTTCAGATCGATCAATCCGGCGGCATGACCGCCATCGCGACCCCGTTCGATGAGGACCTCAATCGCCTCGGCATCGAGCTCGAGACCACGCTCATCGCCTACGGCGGCGAGCGCGAACGCATGGCCCAGACCGCCAAGATGGAGATGTCCGAGGGTCTCGCTCTCGCCGCCGCGCCGGCCGAGGCCAAGGCGGCACGCGTCGCGTTCAAGGCCAGCGAGGCCGGCATGGCCTGCTTGACCGGCCAGTACGACCTCGTCCAGGCCTGCAAGGACGGCTCCGTCGACATCACCAAGCTCCCCGACGACCAACTCCCCGAGCACATGCGCGCGATGTCGGTCGAGCAGCGCGTCGCCTTCGTCGACCGGCAGACCAAGGCCCGCGAGAACTGCCAGGCCCGCATCAACGAGATCAGCGCCAAGCGTGCCGACTTCATCAAGGACGAGCTCGCCAAGACCGGCGCCCATAAAGACTCCTTCGACGCCAAGGTCCTTGACGCCCTCTGCCGGCAGGCCGCACGCCTCGGCATCCACTTCGCCGATTCCAGATGACCGCCGCGGCTAGACTGCCGGGCGAACAACGGAGACCACCGTGCCCCTCGCGAACCTGCTCGTAGTCGAGGACGACGCCGCCATCCGGCGCGGCCTTGTCGACGCGCTCAAGTTCAACGGGTACACCGTCACCGAAGCCGTCGACGGGCGGGCCGGGCTCGATGCCGCGCTCGCCGGGGCGTACGACCTCGTCCTGCTCGACGTGCTCATGCCGCGGATGGACGGTCTGACCGTCCTCGCCGAACTCCGTCGCGCCAAGCCCGCGCTCCCGGTCATCATCCTGACCGCCCGCGGGCAGGAGCAGGACCGTGTGCGCGGCCTCAAGGCCGGCGCCGACGACTACGTCGTCAAGCCCTTCAGCATCGGCGAGCTCACCGCCCGCGTCGAGGCCGTGCTCCGCCGGAGCGCCGAACGGCCCACCGGGGTCGCCCGGCTCACCATCGCCGGACGCGTCATCGACTTCGAGCGGCGCGAGGTGACGCTTCCCGGCGGCGGGCATGCCGAGTTGACCGAGCGCGAGGCCGAGGTCCTCGCCTACCTCGCCTCCAACCGCGGGCGTGCCGTCTCGCGCGAGGAACTCCTCACGCGCGTCTGGGGCGTCGACCCCCGCGGCGTCAACACCCGCACGGTCGACATGGCGATCGCACGCCTCCGCGAACAACTCCGCGACGATCCGGATTCTCCGGGCGTCGTCGTCACCGTCCGTGCCAAGGGCTATATGCTCGCGGCCGAGCCCGATCCGGCTCACGCGCCGAAGAAGCCCGTCGACCAGGCCCGGTGACGCTGTTCGAGGTTCCAAGTGCCCACACGCCGCCGACTGACATGGATCGTCTTCGCCGTCTGCGTCCTCGCCGTGCTCGAGGGCCTCGGCTGGATCACGTGGAAGGCGATCCGCCTCGAGCGGCGTGCCGCGCACCAGGAACTCGTCAGCCTCGCCCTCTGGCGCATGGATTCGGAGCTGACGCCGATCATCGCGCACGAGGCGGCTCGGCCATACTTCCATTACCGCTCCTTCTACCCCGCCGAGCGGGCGTACAACAAGATGTGGCAGGAGGTCCAGCCCGGGGAGGTCCGCGTCCCCTCGCCCCTGCTCGAGTCCTCCGGCCAGTTCGTCCGCCTCCACTTTCAGATCGAGCCCGACGGCGAGATCACTTCGCCCCAGGCCCCCACCGGCAACATGCGGGACCTCGCCGAGTCCGCGTACGTGGACAGCGAGTTCATCGTCTACGCCGGCGAGATGCTCGCCCGCCTGACGGCGATGCTGAATCCGGCCCCGCAGACGCTTGCCGGCGGGGACACACGGTCCGCGTCGCCGTCCGCCGGGGTCCCGATCGGCCAGACGGCCCAGATCGAAGAGACCAGCAAATCGCGCGAGCAGTACCAGGCCCGGCAGGAAGTCGCTCAACAGGCCCTCACTCTTGAGTCGCAGCGCGGCAACCGCGCCAAGCTGCCCGCGACCAGCCGGATCGATGAGCCGGCCGACCAGCTCGCCTCGCGCGACGCCGACGCCATGCTCGAGAAGAAGGAGGCGCTCGGGGCGCTCCTCAACCAGGGCGCGCCGCCGCGCGTCGTGCCGGCGCAGCCGACCCAGATCGGGCACGCGGAGGTCGATCTGGGGTCCTTCGAACCGCTCTGGCTCTCCGACCCTGATACGGGCTCTCTCGAGCTCGTGCTCCGGCGTACCGTGCGGACCGGGGGCGTCGAGACGGTGCAGGGCGTCTGGCTCGACTGGCCGACGATCCACCGGCGGCTTGTCGCCATCGCCCGCGAGCGGCTGCCCGGCGCGGAGGTTGAGCCCGTCACCGACGGACGCGACGCCCGGCGCCCCCAGATGCTGGCCAACATCCCCGCGCTCCTCGTCGCCGCGCCGCCCGCGCTCGCCTGGACGGAGCTGCTGTCCGCGACGTCGGTGACGTTCGCGTTCACCTGGCTGGCGGTGATCGGGGCGATCATCGCGATCGGCGTGGTGCTGCAGGCCGCGATGGCCCTGGGCGACCGTCGCGGGCGGTTCGTCTCCGCCGTCACCCACGAGCTGCGTACGCCGCTGACGACGTTCTGCCTGTACACGGAGATGCTCGCGGACGGCATGGTCCCCGACGAGGCCTCGCGTCGCGAGTACCTCGGCACGCTCAAGAGCGAATCGCGCCGCCTCGCGCGGATCGTCGAGAACGTGCTCGACTACGCCCGCCTCGGCCAGGCGCGGGCGCACCACAACGGGCCGATCGACGCGACCGAGCTGGTCGAGCGCCTCGCGCCCGTCGTGCGCCGGCGTACGGAGCAGGACGGCATGCAGCTCGTGCTCGAGGCCTCGGGGCTCGAGGGCGTGCGCGTGAAGGCGGACGAGCCGACGGTCGAGCGGATCGTGCTGAACCTGATCGACAACGCGTGCAAGTACGCGGGGCAGGCGGGCGACAAGCGAGTTCATGTCACCTCCCGGGTTCTGGAGAGCGGCGGGCGTTCGGTGTTCGAGATCCGGGTGCGGGATCACGGTCCGGGCGTTCCCCGCGCCGAGGAGAAGCGAGTCTTCGAGGAGTTCCACCGGGCTCGGCGCGACGAGCAGGGGCCGAAGTCCGGGCTGGGCCTCGGGCTGGCCTTGTCGCGCGGGCTGGCCCGGCAACTCGGCGGGAATCTCGAGCTTGTGCGCGACCCGTCCGAGCCCGGCGCGGAGCTTCGGTTGACCCTCCCGGCCGAGCGGAACGGCCCGCGTTGACTCCACCCCCGGATCGCTTAAACTCCAGCCTTGCTCCGGGCTTGTAGCTCAGCTGGCTAGAGCGCGCCCCTGATAAGGGCGAGGTCGGAGGTTCGAGTCCTCTCAGGCCCATTGTCACCGGGACGCTCCGGCTCGCGGGGCGTCCCGGGTCGCTTTTGGAGGCGGGAGAGCCCCCCCAAGGATCGGAACGCGTAAACTCCCTCCCGGGCCCGAGCCCGGCATTCGCAAAAGGAGTCGACATGCGAGTCGACGTCATCGGACGGAACCTCGACATCACGGATGCCATCCGCCAGTACGCGGAGGGCAAGGCCCAGAAGCTCCACCGGCACTTTGACGGCGTGCAGCTGATCACGTTCCGCATGACCCGGGAAGACCACCAGGCCCACGGGGAGTTCGGCGTGGAACTCGTCATCGACGTCATCAAGCACCCCGATTTCGTCGCCCACGCCAAGGGCGAGGACCTGTACGCGGCCGTCGACCTCGTCGTGCAGAAGGGCACGCGGCAGCTGACGGACTTCAAGGAACAGCTGAAGCAGGGCAACCGATAGTGGCCAGGAGCCGCGTCCCCATGAAACTCACGCAACTCATCCCGGACGGCGCCGTCAGCGTTCAGCTCAAGTCCTCCGAGCGCGACGACGTCATCGCCGAACTCGTCGATGTCCTCGTCGCGGCGGGGGTCGCGGCCCCCAAGCTGCGCGACGAGCTCGTCACCTCGGTGCTCGAGCGCGAGAAGCGCGGGTCCACCGGCTTCGGCCGGGGCGTCGCCGTCCCGCACGTCAAGCACAAGACGATCAAGAAGATGGTCGCGGCCATCGGGCTGAGCCAGCGCGGCGTCGATTTCAACGCGCTCGACAAGCAGCCCGTCTACTCCGTGTTTCTTCTCCTCTCGCCGGAGGACCGGCCCGAGGAGCACCTCCAGGCGATGGAGGTGATCTTCAAGAATCTGAGCAAGGACACCTTCCGGCGCTTCCTGCGCCAGGCTCAGACCGTCGACGCCGTCCGCACGCTTCTGGAAGAAGCCGACAACCAGCTCCTGGCCGGGTGAACGCACCGGCCGGCACCCGGCAGAACGCCCCCGATCCGCCGATCGCGGGCATCGGTACGCGGAGTCCCTCGTGTCCACACGCCGCACGGTCACTGTCACGATCGTCAACCGGCTCGGGCTGCACGCCCGGCCGGCGATGTCGTTCGTGGACCTGGCCAGCGGCTTTACCTGTTCGGTGACCGTGCGTCGCGCGGACCAGGAGGTGGACGGGAAGTCGATCATGCACATGATGATGCTCGCGGCGACCAAGGGGACGGAGCTTGAGGTGATCTGCGACGGCGACGACGCCGAGGCCGCGTGTGCCGCGCTCAAGAAGCTCGTGGATTCGGGCTTCGACGAAGACTGAGTTCGGAGCGCGGGACGGGTGTCACCGGCATGCTCCCGGCGAGTGCGGGGATTGCGGGGGCCTTCCACGGGGCCTGCGCGGCTGTTCTGGATCGCGGAGCGCGAGTCGGAGGCGGACAGGGGCGCGCTCAAGAGGAGGATGAAACAGAACAGCAAATGGGAGAGGAATCGGCGCGCGTGGGCGCGAGTGGAGTTGCTGCGCGGAGACCTCTCGCTCGGCTCAGAACGGGGCCCTCGTCCGCCCTCCGGGGGAAAGGAAGACTGAGGGAGCGTGACCGGGGGCGAGGAGATGGTCTTGCGCGCGCGTTCGGGGCGTGGAGCCTGGGCGAGGCGGATGAGCGCGGAGGCGGCGAGGCGCTTGGTTTCGGGGCGGGCGTCGGAGCAGCAGACGCCGACGAGGGTGCGGATGGCGAGGGGTGCGGCGTCGGCGGCGAGGAGCCGGGCGCGCTGATCGGCGAGGGACTGGTGGGCGGCGAGGGCCTCGGCGGCGGCGGGCTCATCGAGGAAGCGTTTGAGGGCGACCGGGGAGAGACCGGTCTCCTCGAACACGTTCCAGAGGGAACATGCCGGGTCGAGGAATCGGGTGACGGCCTCGGGCGTATCCATGCCCCGGTTCTACGCGGGAGGCCGAGCGGCATGGCCTGAAAAGCGCGGACGATACCCAAATGAGCGCTCAGGGAGCGTACATCGGTGCAGATTCTTTCGGACGGGGCCTCGGGATGGCTTCTGGTCGACGGATTCCGGCGGGGTCCGTCAGGCGGTGGCGACGGCGCCGGCGATCTTGACGACGGGGGTCTCGTCGGCCCGTTCGTCCACGCGCCGGATCCGAGCGCCGAGGGCGGCGAGGCGTTCCTCCATACGCTCGTAGCCGCGGTCGAGGTGGTAGACGCGGTTGACGACCGTCGTGCCCTCCGCCGCGAGGCCTGCGATGACGAGGCCGGCGCTGGCGCGCAGGTCGCTGGCCATGACGGGGGCGCCGACGAGCTTGCGAACGCCTGAGACGACGACGGTGGGCCCCTGCCGGAAGCAGTGCGCGCCCATGCGGGCCAGTTCGGCCACGTGCAGGAAGCGCTCGGGGAAGATCTTTTCGGTGATGACGGAGTTGCCGTCGGCGAGCGTGAGCAGCGCGAGGAGCTGCGCCTGGAGGTCGGTGGGGAAGCCGGGGTGCGGCTGGGTGGTGACCTCGACCGGGCGGAGGACCCGTCCGCAGGTCACGCGCACCGTCGCCCGCATGGGATCTTCGGGCCTGCCGGAGGCCTCGACGCGCACGCCGATCGCGCTGAGGCGATCGGTCAGGGCCATCAGGGCGTCGAGCGGGCAGTTCTCGAGGACGAGGTCGCCGTTGGTGATGGCGGCGGCGCACATGTAGGTTCCGGCCTCGATGCGGTCGGCGATGACGCGGTGCCGGGCCCCGTGCAGTTCCCGGACGCCCTCGATGATGATGCGGGGCGATCCGGCGCCGGTGATCCGGGCGCCCATGGCGATCAGGAGGTTGGCCAGGTCCACGACCTCGGGCTCGCAGGCGGCGCACTCGATGATCGTCGTGCCCTGGGCGAGGGTGGCGGCGGACATGACGTTGGCGGTGCCCAGGACGGTGGAGCCCATGGGCCCGCCGAGGAAGATCCGGGCGCCCTGGAGCCGGCGGTCGCCGCCGGACTGGGGGGCCTTGGCGATGATGTCGCCGCCCTCGAGGGTGATATCCGCGCCCATGGCGGCCAGGCCCCGGACGTGCAGGTCCACGGGTCTGTCGCCGATCGCGCATCCGCCGGGCATGGAGACGCGGGCCATGCCGCGACGGGCCAGCATGGGCCCGAGGACGCAGATGCTGGCGCGCATGGTGCGGACGACGTCGTAGGGGGCGTGGCTGATGGATTCGTCTTGTGTGCGGAGGGTGATCTGCCCCGGGCGGTCGCCGTCGGCGCCTTCGCACCCGAGCTGCGCCAGCAGGCGTCGCATGTTGCTGATGTCGGCGAGGGCCGGGACGTCGCTGAGGGCGACGGGCTCGCTGGTGAGGAGAGCCGCGGCCATGAGGGGCAGCGCGGCGTTTTTCGACCCGTTGATTGCGAGCCGGCCCTCGAGGCGTCGGCCCCCTTCGATAACGAACATGTCCATCCGTGAACTCCTCGCCCGCCGACCTCCGCGATCCCTCGAACGGCCGGTAACCGTGCCGGTCCGATCATACATCGGACGGCGCCGCGTCCGGCCTTGTGTGGAAAGCCTGTCGGTTTGCTCCCCCAACCGGGGTTCTTTCCCAGACCGCATCACCGGCCCTCGGCGCATCGCGCACGCGGATCACGGGTTGGAGATGGGGGATCCGTATCGCATTGTTGACGTGAGCATTTCAGGCAAGTCGATCGCGTGAGGCTGGACGCCCCGCGATCAGGAGGAGTGATGATGCAGGCGACCCGATTCAGCAGGATGTGCGCGTACGCGGGGCTGGCCCTGTGTGTGTCCGGCTTCGCGGCCGAGGCGCGTCAGAGCGACCCCTACGCCAACCTGCCGGCCCAGCACGTGCTGCAGGGCAAGGTGCGGGACTTCCGCTCGGTGGACGTCGGGGGGCACGCGGACTTCCAGCGCAGGCCCACCGGCGGGTTCGGCCAGTACCTGGGCATGGTCGCCGACTCCCTCGACAGCGAGGGCAAGCCGGTCTTCGCCAGCGCCGGGTACCGCCTGAGTTCGCAGTGGAAGGACGCGGCGGGCAACTTCATCATGCGGCCGAAGTCCTACATCAACGCCAAGCCGGGCGACGTGAACGGCAGCGTGGCGACGTCGACGGGCGGGGCTTCAACGAACGCGGCGAACCTGGCGATGTGGTTCCGGGACACGCCGAACGTGAACATGTCGGCGAACCTGCCGATCACGCTCAAGCGTGTGCCGAACACGAACAAGTACGTCTTTGACGACAAGGCCGACCCCGATTACGTCAGCAAGGGCGGGTTCTTCCCGATCAACGGCGCGCTGTACGGCAACTACTCGAGCACGGGCAAGAACTTCCACTTCACGTACGAGCTGGACACGAACTTCAAGTACGAGAAGAACAAGGGTCACATCTTCAAGTTCACCGGCGACGACGACGTGTGGGTCTTCATCGACGGCAAGCTGGTGATCGACATCGGCGGCATCCACTCGGCGAAGTCGCAGACGATCGAGATCGACCGCCTGAACTGGCTGCAGAACGGCCAGACGTACAGCCTGAAGTTCTTCTTCGCCGAGCGTCACAGGACGCAGTCGAACTGCCGCATCGACACGACCATGCGACTGCGCAGTATCGACCCGCCCGCGACTACGGCGCTGTTTGACTGATCGATGGGGCTGAGGGGGACAGCTACGAGCGGCCCGCCCAATGCACGGGGCGGGCCGTTCGCTTTTTTGCCATCACGCGACGTACGGGTTGCAATCC
>CAZMPE010000029.1:0-5490 GCA_964567955.1 uncultured Phycisphaeraceae bacterium
GAGTGACGGCGGCCGGTCCGTTGCCCCAGCCCACGACTCACGTCGAGGCCAACCCGACGGGCCGGCGCCTGCGCATCCTGATGCTCACGGCGCTCGGCGTCGTGTACGGCGACATCGGCACGAGCCCGTTGTACGCCTTGCGCGAGTGTTTCAAGCCTGAATACGGACTCGCGGCGACGCAGGAACACTGCGAGATCTGCGGCGGGTCGCGGAACCGCGCGGCGGTGGACGCGATGGCCGCGGCGTGCGCGGGGGCGGGCTGGTCGCGCGTGTGCGTCGTGGGCGGTTCGCCCGCGGTGCGCGAGGAGCTGCGCCGGCTCGTCGCCGATCGGCTCGAGCTGCGGCTGATCGACGGGACGGCGACGCGGACGGGCCCGCAGGCGGCCGCCGACCTCGCGTGGGCGCACGTCGTCGTCATCTGGGCGACGACGCAGCTCGACCACAAGGTGTCGAACCTGTACCGCGGGCCGAATGTCGTGACGGCGGCGCAGCGCGGCATCGCGCAGCTCGCCGAGGCGGTCGTGACCCGGGTCGAACGGCGCGGCTAGCGGTAGAGCCGGTGCATGAGGATGTAGCGCAGGACCGGCGGGGCGATCAGGCCGCGCAGTTCGTCGGGGGGGCGGCGGCCCTTGAAGACCTCGCGGGCGCGGGTGGAGGAGGAGTCGCTGACCGGCGCGGGGATGATGCGGTCGACCCAGCGCTCGATGTCGCGCGCCGACCAGGCGCGCGATGTGCGCAGGGCGCGCCGCAGGCGCGCCTCGGTGTTCACGGGCGGTCGCAGCGCGACGGCGGGCTCGGCCAGGCGCAGGATCGCCCGGTAGGAACGCCACTGGTGGAACCGCGCCGCCTGATCGGCGCCGATCAGCAGCCGGAACGGGACGCGCGGCAGCAGCTTGCGGGCGCGCCGGAGCGTCTCGATCGTGTAGCTCGGCCGGCCGGGCTTCGCCCGATCCAGCTCGTCCGTCCAGATCGCGGTGCGGACCATGCCGCGCGTCGCGAGGCGGAGCATCGACAGCCGGTCGGCGTCGGTCGCGCGCGGCGCGGCGTTCTTCAGCGGCGAGCGTGCCGCGGGGATCAGGACGATCCAGGCCTTCAGCGGCGGCGGGAAGAGCTTGCGTCGCGCGGCGGAGGCGACGACGGTGTGCCAGATGTGGATGGGGTCGAACGAACCGCCGAGGAAGATGACGCCGTCGGCGTGGGGGTCGACGGGCAGGGACGGGATTCCGTGTCTGGCGGTGCGCGGCACGGACGGATGGTATGCGAAACCGCTACCGGAATGGGTCGTTGGGCTGATCCACGAGCATGAGTGCCCCGCGCAGGAGGTCGGGGGCCAGCGGCGGCGGTGCATCGAGGCGCAGTTTCGACAGGTCGATGTCGGGGAAGGCGCTCCGGACCTCGTCGGCGAAGAGGTGGCGGCGCAGGGTTGCGCCGTCCGGGCGGCAGACGGTGTAGAGCGGCCCGTCGGGCGAGGCGTGGATGAGGATGACGTGGTTGCGGCCGATCAACTCGCCGAGCGCGGGGCCGGGGCGGCGATGGTCCCGCGGCGCGGCGACGGAGCCCGACGGGGGCATCCACATGGAGAGCGCGGCGAGGGCGCACATCACGACGAGGAGCAGGGTGGCGCGGGCGAGCCGGCGGCGGCGGCTGTCGGCGACGTTCGGGGCGTCGGAATCCATACTCTCTAGTAGATCGGCGGTCCCGGCCCGCGCCGTGACCGACCGATAAGAGTTGCCCTTTCGGGGCGTGGGGTGGGCGCTACAATGCCGCCCGCGCGAGCGGGCTGACCCCGTCGTCTAGCCAGGTCCAGGACACGTCCCTTTCAAGGACGCGACACGGGTTCGAATCCCGTCGGGGTCACTTGGCACTTTCGATTCTGTCGGGGGCGGGCCCGTCAGGCCTCGGCGAGCCCTTCTCGGATTGCGAACCGCATCAGCTCGGCCCGCGACTTCATGCGGAGCTTCTTGAGCATCCGTTCCTGGTGGCCGTCGATGGTCTTGGCGCTGCGCGAGAGCTCGGCCGCGATCTCGTTGCGGGAGAGGCCCTTGCCGATCAGTCGGAGGATCTCGATCTCCCGGGAGGTGAGCGCCTCGAGCGGGGTCTCCGGGCGCTGTTTGCTGTCGGTTCGGGTCGGGGCGGCGCGTGCCGATGGGAGCGCGCCGGCGAACCGGCGGCGGACCTTCGGGCCCATGACGAACGTGGGGGAGGGGCTGCGTGCGACCTCGAGCAGGCTCGCGACGATGTCCTCCGGTTCGTCGGCCTTGGCGAAGTAGCCCCAGGCGCCGCAGCGGTACGCCGCGGCGAGGTAACCGTCGCGGATGTGCGCACTGAGGAAGACGTAGCGCAGGCTGGGGTGCCGGTGGCGCAGGCGGTCGGCCATTTCGAAGACATCGGGCCCGGGCATCTCGATATCGAGGAGGACGACGTCGGGCTTGAGGCGTGTGACTTCCTCGACGAGATTGTCGGCTGAGGCGAGGCGGCCAACGACGCGCAGCTTGTGATCGATCGCGAACTGGGCCTTGAGTCCCTCGACGAGCACGGCGTGGTCGTCGACGCAGAGCACCCGGACGCCGGCGTCGTCGGACGGTGCGGGCTCGGGGCGCTTCGGTCTTGTGGCCTGTCGGGGGACTTCGCGGGGCTTGGGCACGGTGAATCATCTCCCTGGCGTTTACGGGGACAGGGCGCGTACGAGCGCGGCGCGGACGAGTTCGAAGTCGTCGGGTCGATCGATCACGACGGGTTGGAGCGCGGCCCATGCCCGCGCCGACCGGGGGACGGGCGAGCCGAACAGGACGAGCCGGCCATCGGGCCGGCGGGCGCGCCAGCGCTCAGCGGGGTCGAGAAGATCGGTGGCCGGCTCGACGACCCAGATGTCCTCGTCGGCCGCCCGCTCGCCCATGGCGGCGCGGGCGCCCGCCGACTAGAGCCGTTGACGGACGACGGCGGCGTGCCGGCCGTCGTCGATGGAGACCATGGCGATGGGGCGGAGGGCCCGTGCGGGCGCGCCGCGCGGCGGGGGCGTGATCTGCGCGGCGGGCAGGAGCATGGTGACGGTGGTGCCCTTGCCGGGCTCGGATTCGATCTCGACCGACCCGCCCGCGTCCTCGGCGACCTTGCGGACGAGCGCGAGGCCCAGCCCGGTTCCCAGGCCGCGGGGCTTGGTCGTGAAGAAGACCTCGAACGCGCGGCGACGCACGTCGGCGGTCATGCCGTCGCCATTGTCGGAGACGGAGAGCCTGACCGATCGGCGGGCCGGATCGGCCTCGGCGGCGACGCGGACCGTTCCCTGCACGCGTTTTCGTCCGGCGGGGATGGCCTCGCCGGCGTTGACCACAAGATTGAGTACGGCCTGCGTCAATCCGGCGGCGGCGACGGCGACATCGGGGAGGTGGCGCGGAAAGGACGACCGGACCCTGACATGGCGGGGGACGGCCTTGGCGATGAGCACGCCCGCCTGTGCCCACCAGGTCTGGAGCGGCGTGGATTCGCCTTCGTGGGCGCCCTTCGCCGGGTCCATCGACAGGAAATGGAGCCCTTCGGCGAGTTGCTGGAGGTAGGCGGTGCTGCGGCGGATCGACTCGAGGTGTCCCCGCGCGGCGGGGGACAGGCCGTCGGCCTCCGCGCGGAGCGCGTTGAGGTGGGCGCGCACGGGCAGCAGGACGTTGTTCATGTCGTGTCCGAGGCCGGCGGCGAGCGTGCCGATGGAGGCCAGACGGTCCGCGAATCTGAGCTTGTCCTGGCTCTCCTGCAGCAGGCGGGTGCGTTCCTCGACCCGCTCTTCCAGCCGACGGCGGTACTCGTCGAGTTCTTCCTCGGCGCGTTTGCGCAGGATCAGGGGGCCCAGAGGGGCGACACCGGCGCGGACGAGTTGGAGGAGATGCCGGTCCTCGTTGCGCGTCTTGCGGACGAAGAACACGAGGACCGCGATCGGATCGGTCTCCGAGAGAACGGGGACGGCCGCCGCGGCCCGCAGGCCCGCGGCCCTCGCCTCCGCCGGCCGGCAGAAATCGGCCTTGCTCAGCGCGCGGAGGTCGCCGACCCAGATGGGCTGTCCCGCGGCCCAGGCGCGGCCGGGCAGGCCCCGGCCGCGGGGGAACGAGAGGCCGCGGGTCGAATCCGCGAAGGATGCGAGCCCGCCGTCGGGATCGGCCCAGGACGCGGCGGGCACGAGGTCCGCGCCGTTCTTCGACCGGATCCACGCCTCGCCGTAGTCCCACTGGGTGGCCAAAGCGATGCGTCGGATCGTTTCGACGAGCGCGTCGGTCAGGTTGGACGCCGGGCTGATGGAGAGCGCGAGTTCCTGGACGAGTCGGAGCTCGCGTTCCATTCGCTTGCGCTCGGTGATGTCGCGGATGATGCCGACAAACAGCGCCTCGGCGGCGTGCTGCCTGGTCACGCGCGAGACCGAGAGTTCGATGGGGAACTTCTCGCCGTTCCGGCGGACGCCCTCGAACTCGCGCGTGCGTCCGAGGATGCCGGTCCGGCCGGTGCGCCTGTAGTCGGCGAGGTAGCGATCGTGCGAGGAGTGGTGGGGCTCGGGCATGAGGACGGCGATATTGCGTCCGGTCAGCTCGGCGGGCGTCCATCCGAAGACCCGCTCCACCGAATCGCTGGCCGACTGAATGACGCCGAACGCATCGATGGTGATGATGGGGTCGAGCGCGGCGGCGAGGACGGCGTGGTCCCGGGCCTCGGCGAGGACGGCTTCGCGCGGGGCGCCGGGGTCCTGATCGGTGGAGGCCGGCGGCCCGCCGCGCGGGTTCCGGCGTGCCCCGCTTCGCGGCGTGGCGGCGCGGGCTGGTGTGCGGCGCGCGGGCATTGCGGCGGATCATACGCGAGCGGACGACACGGATTCGCTGCTCGTCGGCGCGGGACGGCCGGGGGTCGATCAGGGAAGTTTCCGCGTGGAGGCGCCGGTGCGGCGGCCCGATGATGCTCGTGTTGATCAAGGGAGTTGTCGAGAGCCCTTGCGAGCGTGTCGTGTGTCGGGCTTTCGGCGGTCCGGGGACGTCGGCGCTGCGGCGTCGGCGAAGAAGGAGTGAGTGACGTGGCGGTGTGTGCCACACGGACGGTGCTGCTGATCATGGGGATGCCGGACAACGCGTCGCGTGAGCGCATTGTCGGCGCCCTGGAGGCGGTGGATGGGGTGCTCGAAGTGGATGTGAATCTTCATCGGGGCCGTGCCGCGATCGTTCACGCCTCCCGGTGCGATCTCGAGGCTCTTGTCGGGGCGGCGGTTCGTGCCGGATTCGGGGTGGCCCTTCTCGGGACGATGGGGAGGTCCGGGGGCGTCGGCCCGTCGCCGGTGGTTCGGGATCGTTCAAACAAGGGAGACCCAACATGACCATGGTCAAGAGTGATCTGCGAGCGCGGGACGTGATGACGGCGGACCCGGTGTGCGTCGGGCCGTCGGCGACGATCCGCGAGCTGGCCCGCACGTTCGAGGACAACGAGATCTCCGGCGCGCCGGTGGTTGATCAGCAGGGGCGTCTG
>CAZMPE010000029.1:5500-13472 GCA_964567955.1 uncultured Phycisphaeraceae bacterium
CGGCGGTGCTCGGAGGGGACGGTCGACCTGCCGCCCGCGTACCTCTTTGAGGTGCTCAGCGAGCAGAGCGACGCCAACGAGGACGAGGCCCGTGAAGTGGTCCCGGAACCGCTCATCTGCGTCGATGACTTCATGACCCCGGATCCGATCACGGTGCCTTCGGACGAGCGTGCGGCGGTGATCGCGCGACTCATGTCGGAGCGGAAGATCCACCGCGTGATCGTGGTGGACCACGAGAAGTTCCCGGTCGGGATCATCACGAGTCTTGATCTGCTCGGGGCGTTCCCTCGCTAGTCCGTCGGCGCCCCGTCGGCGCCATGCAAGGAGGCCGCGTCCATGACACGGGAGAACTGCATCCTCGTCGGCGTCGATTTTTCACCCTGCTCGGTGGCCGCCGTCTTTCGGGCAGCGCGACTGGCCCGGTGGCTGAATGCGCCGTTGACGGCGGTGCACGTGGTGGCGCCGGCCACGGTCTTTGTTCCGAGCCCGGCGGGCCCGATGATCCCCGGGGTGGTCTTCCCCACGGACGAGAACCTCGTGGATCGGGTCCGGAGGCGGTGGGACGACTTCGTCCGCCAGTGCGAGGGCGCCGAGCGCGCGCGGCTGATGATCGAGATCGGGAGCCCGCGGGACCGGCTCCTCGGCGCGGTCCGTCGGGAGAGGCCGCGGATGCTGGTGATGGGCGCGCACGGTTCGCGGTCGGACCGCCGGGGGGTGGGGACGACGGCGGCGGCGTGCGCCCAGTGGGCGGCGTGCCCTGTGCTGATCGTGCGGGAGGACCAGCCTGGTCCGGCGCGGTCGGTGGTGGCGTGCGTCGACTTCGGCGAGACGTCGCTGAGCGCGCTGGAGCATGCGATCAGCATCGCGTCGGAGGACGGAGCGTCGCTGCACATTCTGCACGTGTACAGCGATCCGTGGCGCGGGCTCGGTCCGCCGGAGGAGATCGTTCGGAACATGCCGGGCTTTGCGGCCCGGTACCGGGAGTCGATCGGGGAGAGACTCCGGGAGTTCTGCGGGCCGATGACGCACGAGCTCAACGCGCTCAAGCCGGAGTTCCACGTGGTGGAGGCGTCCGGTCACGGCGACGGCATCACGGCCTTCATCAGGGAGCAGCGCTGCGACCTGGCGGTGCTGGGGACGCGGGGCCGGTTCAGCATGCGGGATTTCTTCTGGGGCTCGACCGCGGAGCGTGTGATTCGCGAGGCGCCGTGTTCCGTGCTGGCGGTCAAGCCGCGAGCGGTCACGGAGCCACGCGTGCACCTGCCGGCGGCGGATGCTCCCGAGGTTCCGGCCGGTTTGTCCTGATGCGTCGGTCGTTGGGAACGGAACGAACGAGAGGAAAGGAAACAACGATGAAGATCATGAGCAAGCGGAACACGGCGCCGGACCTCACGGTTGAGACCCGTCCGCGGAGCACGATGCCCCGTGTGCGCGGCGCGCTGGCGTCGAAGGCGACGGTGACGGTCGATCAGATCCGGGCGCGGGCGTACGAGATTTATGAGTCCCGGCGCGGGGGCCCCGGCGATCCTGTGGCCGACTGGGCCCAGGCGGAGCGCGAACTCAACGGCGGGGTCGCCGTGGGCGGGGCGGAGCAGCGGTTGACTCTTGATTGACGGCATCGGGCTGCAACGGGACGGGAGGCCGCGGTGAGCACGATCATCGGAGTCTGGATCAACGTCGATGAGGCGATCTGTGTCGAGATGCGCGGGGGCGCGTGCCGCGTGGCGAGGCTCACCCGGGGCGGACGGGGGAGCGGCGACGGCGACGAGGTCCCGGAGTCCTTCTATGCGCGGGTTCTCGGCGTGATCGGTCCTGTCGAGCGCGTGTTGATCCTCGGGTGCGACAGCGCTCGCGACCGGCTGCGGCAGAAGGCGGAGTGCCACCCACTTCTGCGGGGCCGGATCGAGGGGGTGTGCCTGGAACAGCGCGGGTCGCCGGACTCGATCGCTCTGCGCCTGATGGAGCTGACGTCGGGATCGCGAGAGGGCGTCGTGGATGGACCGGTCGTCCGCGCGGGAGGGAGCCGGCGCGGCCCTGGTTCGGGTGCTCGCGGGCCGGCGGCGCGGGCGAGCGGGCGATCGGGCGTTTCGGCTCGATTCCGCGGGCGTGTGCCGTCGGGAGGCGACGGGTCCGTTTCGGGAAGGAGAGCAGGATGAAACCGACAACCCGGTGGATGGTGACGGCTGATGTCCGGCGTGCGCGGTTGCTGTCGCTCCGTGAGCTGCCCGACGGGAGATGGCGGGCCGAGGAGCACGGCGCCCTCGAGAGTCGCTGGGAGGACTTCCACGAGCACGGCCGCCCGAGCGCTCTCGGTCGGGGCCCGGTCGCGAGCGCGTCGCAGCACTTTGCGTCGATCGGTCATGAGCCCGAGGAGCAGCGCCGGCGTTTTGCGCGGGATGTGATGGCGTGGCTGGTCTCCAACTCGGAGCAGCTCTCGATCGATCAAGTGAACGTCTTTGCCCCGCCGGGGATGCTCGGGACGCTCCGGGAGGAGGTCGTCTCCGGGCCCGTGCGGATCGCCCTGCTGGAGGGAGAGTTGACGCGGCTGAGCCCGCACGAGCTGGAGGCACATCCGGCCGTGATGAGCGCGGTGGCCTGATCGGGCGCACCCGGCGGCTTACGCGTTCGTCCCGCCGCCGGTCGCTCCGCGATCGGGCTTCGAGGGGTCGGGCGCTCGGCGCCCGGATTGCTCGAGCAGGTCCGCGACGCGGTCGTCCGGGACCTGATCGAAGTCGCGGTAGAACGGTCCGATCGCCTGGAAGACATCCGGCACGTGGAGGCAGGCGACGCGGTCGCTCAACTCCGCGATCTGCGCGAGGCGGTCCCTCGGCGCCACGGGGACGGCGACGGTGATCTCCGCCGCGCCCTCGGCGCGGAGGGTGTGGAGCGCGGCGATCATCGTCGAGCCGGTCGCGATGCCGTCGTCGGTCACGATTACGCTGCGGTTGGCGACCGGCGCCCGCGTCCGGGTCGTCCTGAACCGGGCCCTCCGGTGCTCGATCTCGGCGATCTGCTTCCGGCGTTCGTGTTCGACATAGGCCGCCCCCGCCTCGCCGAGTGCGTGCCCGTGGGAGTTGAGGTAGACGACTCCGGACTCGGAGACGGCGCCGATGGCCAGTTCGGGCTGATCGGGCGCGCGCAGTTTCCGCGAGAGCACGACTTCCAGTTCGGCCCCGAGCGCGCGGGCGAGGGGGGCGCCCACCTCAACCCCGCCGCGCGGGATCCCCAGCACGAGCGGGTCCTTGAACGGGATCGCGCGGAGGCGTTCGGCCAGCCGACGGCCCGCGTCCCCGCGGTTCTCGAAGAGCACGGACATCAAGCGGCTCCTCCGAGGAATCGCGTGAACCACTCCGTGGCCAGGCGTGCGACCTCTTCCAGAGTTCCCGGTTCATCGAACAGATGCGTGGCGGCGGGGACGACGGCCAGTCTCCTTTCGCACCCGAGCTGCGCGAACGCCGCGCGATTCAGCGCCAGCACATCCTTGTCCTCTTCGCCGACGATGAGGAGTGTCGGCGCCCGGACGCCGGCGAGGTGCGCGCCGGCCAGGTCCGGCCGTCCGCCGCGCGAGACAACGGCGCGTACCAGGGGTTGCCGTGCGGCCGCGGCGAGCGCCGCGGCGGCACCCGTGCTGGCCCCGAACAGCCCGATCGGGAGCGTGTCCGATCCGGCGATGATCCAGTGTGCCGCGGCCAGAAGGCGTTCGGCGAGTCCCTCGATATCGAAGACGTTGCTCCGCTGTTCGGCCTCGTGCTCGGTCAGCAGATCGAAGAGGAGTGTGCCCAGCCCGGCGCGGTGGAGCGCCGATGCGACGAGACGGTTGCGGGGGCTGTGCCGGCTGCTGCCGCGGCCGTGCGCGAAGAGGACGATGCCGGATCCGGGGCTCGGCGGGGCGAGCGATCCGGGCAGGCTCACGGCGCCGGCCGGGATGACGACCTCCCGGTGCTGTGGTCGTGCTTCGGGCATCCCGCCTCCTCCGGTTCCGCGGGTTTGCGGTCGGCGCGTGCATGCCGCGGGGGCGTGAGGTCCGGCGGCTCGCCGGGGATTCTTGGCGCGGGAACCGCGCCGTCCAGCCTTTCGGCGTGGCGGCGCGCACTGAGGGGATGTCTCCGGGCGCCCTGGGCGTGTCCCGCCCTTCGCGGCCCCTCCGGTCCTTCGGTCGTCAGGTGTTGACGGGCACCTTTCTGCCGGCGGTCTTGATCTCGACCTGCTTCGGCTTGGCGCCGGGCTTCTTGGCGATGTGTATCGTGACCACGCCGTTTTCGGATTCGGCCGTCACCTTGTCGGGGTCGACGGTGTCGGGCAGGTTGATCACCCGCCGGAAGGTTCCGAAGCGGCGCTCGCACTGGTAGAAGTTCTCGCCCTTCTTCTCTTCCTGTTCCTCTTTCTGGCCGGCGATGGTGAGCATTCCTCCCGTGACGGAGATGTCGAGGTCCTTGGCGTTGACGCCCGGGGTTTCCGCGCGGATGGTGAACTCGGTATCGTTCTCGCTCATGTCCAGCGGCGGGATCCATCCTTCGGCGCGCGGGGCCTTGGGCTCGAGTCCCATCGAGCCGAAGGGCTCGTCGAAGAACCGGTCGAAGGTCCGATCCAGCTCGTCGCGCAGGCGGACGAGGTTTCCATTGATGGGGTCGCGCTTCCTCCAGGGGCTCAGGTTCATGGCGTTTCCTTTCCTTGAGCGGATCTGCGTCTCCGGTTCGTCGCACATCGTTCCGGTCGTTGAACGGGCGCCGCTTGTGGAGCATGAAGAGGATGGCGTGACGGGGCCCGCGCTTCCACGGGGAAACTTCCTCGATCCGGCGCGGCGGCGCGGTGTGTGCGGCGCAATGGAGCAGTTTTCCCCGGTGGATGCGCCGCGACCAGCGCGTCATGATCCATCGGGGCCGGGAGGGTGCGCCGCGGGTGCGCGCCGGCCGGGCGGCGCCTTGTTTCGGAGGATGGACAACCATGTCGAAGCGCATCGGGATTCTGACCGGCGGCGGCGACTGCCCGGGTCTGAACGCGGTGATCCGGGTCGTTACGAAAGATGCGATCCGGCACGGGTTTGAGGTGATCGGTCTGCTGGACGGGTACGCGGGGCTTGTTGAAGACCGAACGCGACCGCTCGGCGCGGGTGATGTGTCCAGCATCCTCGCGACGGGCGGGACGATCCTCGGGGCCTCGAACACGGCGGACCCTTTCCGGTGGCCGCCGGGCGGCGATGGGACCGGGGAATGGAGCGATGCCAGCGACCGTTGCCTTGCGACGATGCGGTCGCACGGGCTTGAGGCGCTGATGATCGCCGGGGGCGACGGGACGATGTCGACGGCGTCCCGTCTGGGGGGGCGGGGCGTCCGGTGCATCGGGCTGCCCAAGACGATCGACAATGACCTGATGGGGACGGAGATCACCTTCGGGTTTCAGACGGCAGTTGCGACGGCGACGGACGCCCTGGACCGCGTGCACACGACGGCCGCGAGCCACCACCGGGTGATGATCGTGGAGGTCATGGGGAGGAACACGGGCTGGCTGGCGCTGCATTCCGGGGTGGCGTCGGGCGCGGACATCATCCTGATCCCGGAGATCCGGCACGACATCGGGCGTGTCTGCGAGCGGATCGCGGCGCGCCGCGGGCAGGGGAAGAAGTTCTCGCTCGTGTGCATCGCGGAGGGCGTCGCGCCGGCCGGCGGGGGCCGGGTGCACTCGCGCGCGGCGGCGGACCCCGCGGAGCCCGAGCGGCTTGGCGGGATCGGGCGTGTGGTGGCTGAGGAGATCGAGCGCCGGAGCGGGGTCGAGACGCGCTACACGATCCTCGGGCATGTGCAGCGGGGCGGGCCGCCGGTCGCGGCCGACCGGGTGCTGGCCACGCAACTGGGGCATCGCGCCATGGACCTTCTGCGATCGGGCGGGTTCGGGCGGATGGTGGCCGTGCACAGGGGCGAGTTGACGAGCGTGCCGCTCTCGGAGGTGGCGGGCCGGCAGCGCACCGTTCCTCCCGATCATCCGCTGGTGGCGGCGGCGCGGGCGGTCGACACGTGCTTCGGCGATCGAGGGCGCGGGCTCCTCCGGGCGGTTCGGCACCCGATGGGGGCAATTTCCCCGTATGCGACGGTGTGTGACGGGGAACTAATCCGTCATGACACAGCGCGTGATCCATCACGGCACGGACGGACGGGCAGCGGCGAGCGGTTCGACGAAGCGCCTCGTGATTCCCTTCGGCGAGGTGTCGAACGACGATGTGCCATCGGTCGGGGGGAAGAACGCGTCGCTGGGGGAGATGATCCGTCGGCTTGCGCCGCTCGGGGTGCGGGTGCCCGACGGGTTTGCCGTGAGCGCGGAGGCGTTCCGGATGCACATGCGTGCCGTGAACGCCGAGGAGCGGATCTACCCGGAGCTGGACGGCCTGGACGTCTCGGACACGCGGGCCCTGGCGGAGGTCGGGGCGCGGCTCCGCGAGCGGATCGCATCGGCTCCGCTGCCGGACGAGGTGCGCGAGCAGGTCATGGGGGCGTACGCGGCCCTGACGCGCGGCTCGGACGCCGATGGGGCGGGCGTCGACGTGGCGGTGCGGTCGTCGGCAACGGCGGAGGATCTTCCGACGGCCTCGTTTGCGGGGCAGCAGGAGACGTACCTGAACATCCGGGGCCACGAGGCGCTGGACACGGCGGTACGGGCGTGCATGGCGTCGCTGTTCACCGACCGGGCGATCGTGTACCGGGTGCACAACGGGTTCGAGCATCGCGCGGTGGCCCTGTCGGTGGGCATTCAGCGGATGGTCCGGAGCGACCTGGCGTGCGCGGGGACGATGTTCACGCTCGACACGGAGAGCGGGCCCCGGGGTGTGGTGGTGATCGATGGGGCGTGGGGGCTCGGCGAGACGGTCGTGCAGGGGCGGGTGAGCCCCGACGAGTTCTGGGTGCACAAGACGACGGCGAAGGCGGGGCGGCGGTCGTTGATCCGCCGGGACCTCGGGGACAAGGCGGTGAAACTTGTGTACGCCGGGGGCGGGATGACGGCGGCGCGGAGCGTGAAGGAGGTTGCCGTTCCCGCGGCCGATCGACGCCGGTTCGTGCTGAGCGACGACGAGGTGCTGGCGCTGGCCCGGTGGGCGATGATCGTGGAGGAGCACTACTCCCGTCGTGCGGGCGCGGACGTGCCGATGGACCTGGAATGGGCGAAGGACGGCAACACGGGGGAACTGTTCATTGTGCAGGCTCGCCCGGAGACGGTCCACTCGCGGCGGGCGGCGGGCGCGAAGCTGGACGTGTTCCGCCTGAAGGGTTCGGGACGTGTGATCCTGACGGGCAAGAGTGTCGGGGCCCGGATCGGCGCGGGGGCCGCCCGGATCGTGCGTTCCGCCGATGATCTGCACGCGTTCCGGCCGGGTGAGGTCCTGGTGGCGGAGATGACGGACCCGGACTGGGAGCCGGTGCTGCGCAAGGCGGCGGCGGTCGTGACGGACCACGGCGGTCGCACGTGCCACGCCGCGATCGTGTCACGCGAGATGGGGCTTCCGTGCATCGTGGGTACGGGGCAGGCGACCGAGGCCGTGCGGGATGGGGCCGAGGTGACCGTGTCGTGCGCGGAGGGCGATGTCGGGCGGGTCTACGAGGGGCGGGTGGAGTTCGCGCACGAATCGATCGACCCGGCGACGCTGCCGCGCCCGCGGGTGCCGCTGATGCTGAACGTGGCGAATCCGGGCAACGCGTTTCGGCTGGCGGCCTTGCCGGCGGCGGGTGTGGGTCTGCTGCGGATCGAGTTCCTGGTCTCCAACTGGATCGGGGTGCACCCGATGGCGCTGGTGCACCCCGAGCGTGTGACGGATCCGGGGGCCCGGTCCGAGATCCGCAGGCGGATCGCGGGTCATGCGTCGCCGGCCGACTTCTTCGTCGGCCGGCTGTCCGAGGGCGTCGCCCAGGTCGCGGGCGCGTTCCACCCACGGCCGGTGCTCGTGCGGTTCAGCGACTTCAAGACCAACGAGTACGCGGGGCTCCTG
>CAZMPE010000030.1:0-13452 GCA_964567955.1 uncultured Phycisphaeraceae bacterium
GCGCCGAGGCGGATGGTCTCGAGGATGCGGGCCGGTGTGAGGGCCTTGCCGACCTGCATGAGCGGGACGTGCCCGGTGACAAGGATGACGCGCAGTCGCGGCGTCACGAACATCATCCCGAAGCGCCGCACATGGGCGCGGGCGCCGAGCAGCTCGGTGTGCCCGGGGAAGCGTCCGTGCCCGGCGAGTTGCCAGGCGTGCTTGCTGATCGGCCCGGTCACGAGGGCGTCGACGTAGAGCATGTCACCGTGGGGCAACCGGGCCGCGGTGATGGCGTCATCGACGTAACGGAACGAGAGGTCGCCGGCGTTGGCGCTCGGTTCGGGGGTGAAGGGCCCGCCCGCATAATCGAGGATCACGACGTCGTGCGCGAGCACGCTGGGGACGAGGGGCTGGGCGTGGTCCAGGGTGAGCCAGTAGGGCTCGACGCCGGCCCGGTCGGCGGCGGTGCGCAGCGCGCCGGCGGACCCATAGACGCGGAAGCGAGCGCGGGCGCGGCGGCCCGGATCGGCCAGGGCCTTGACGAGGACCTCCGGGCCGATGCCGCCCGGATCACCCATGGTGACGGCCAGCGTCGGGCGGGGCTTGGCGGCGTGCTCCACGGCAGCACTGTAGCGGCCGGGCCTACGATGCTCCTCGCACCTTCACAAGGGGACCTCCTCGATGAACGCAACCGGACCTGTCGCTCTCGGCTCGATCGTCGTCGCCGCCTTTGTCGGGGCCTGGGGCCTCCAGCCCGAGGCCGCTCCGCCGGCCGCCCCGGCCCAGCCCGAGCCCGCGGTGATGGCCGAGGCCCCCGACGGCACGAAGATGACCGTCCTAAACACGACCGAGATCAAGATGATCATCGAGGACCTGAAGATCGGCGAGGGCTCGGCCTGCACCGGGCGGAGCACGATCACCATCCATTACCACGGCACACTGATGGACGGCACGATGTTCGATTCGACGCGGGGCAAGGAGCCCGCGACGTTCCCCCTGCCGCGCCTGATCTCGGGCTGGCAGGCGGGGCTTCCCGGGATGAAGGTGGGCGGGATCCGCCGTCTGACCATCCCGTACCAGATGGCCTATGGCGAGGCCGGCTCGCCCCCGACGATCCCGGCGAAGGCCGACCTGGTCTTCTCGATCGAGCTCGTCGGCGTTCAATGAGAGGGGCGACATCATGGCTCTGACACCACCACCGGCCGAGGGCCTGGTGATCGAGGATCTCACCGTCGGTTCGGGCAAGGAGTGCCCCAAGGGCGCGACGATCACCATCCACTACCGGGGCGCGTTGACGGACGGCAAGGTGTTCGACTCGAGCTACGACGGCGAGCCGGCGACCTTTCCGCTCGGGCGGCTGATCCGCGGGTGGCAGGAAGGGATTCCCGGGATGAAGGTCGGCGGCAAACGGAAGCTGACGATCCCCCACCAGCTCGGCTACGGCGTGGCCGGGGCGCCGCCGGACATCCCCGGGCGGGCGACGCTGGTGTTCGAGATCGAGTTGCTCGGGGTGAAATAGAGTCGTACGCAGAGGTCGCGGAGGAAACAGCAGGGGAACGGCATTCCCTGCGTCCCGGGCGTGACCTCCAGGAACTCCGCGTACCTTCTCAGACTCTGAAGATCGACCCGAGCTTCTTGCCCAGCAGCAGCGATGCGCCGACCAGCGTGACCGTCAGCAGGGCCATGCCCCATACACCCATGGCGCTGGCGATGTACGCGCCGTCGCCGAGCCGCTCGGTAAAGGCGAAGATCGCCTTGGTGATCGGGTAGTTCTCCGCCTGCTGGGCGAGGATCATCGAGTCGCTGACCTCGAGCATGGAGAAGCTGAAGACGAGCAGGCCGCCGGCGATCAGGTTGGCCATGATCAGCGGGACGATGACCTTGCGCACGGCGGTGAATCGGGATGCGCCGAGGTTGATCGCCGCTTCTTCGAGTTCGCCCGAGGTCTGCTCGAGACCGGCGACCGTGGCGCGCACGATGTAGGGCAGGCGGCGCACGGCGTAGGCGATCACCAGCAGCGGGATCGGGTTGGGGTCGGCCCCGAGGACCGAGACCACGGATCCCAGCGGCCCGACGCTGCCGAACGGCCAGCGGAGGCTCACCGCAACGAACCCGAAGGCGAGCACCAGCCCGGGCACCGCCAGCGGCAGCATGCACAGCGCGTCGAGCAGCCCCCGCCCGTACAGCCTTGTCCGGACGATCAGGTAGCCGACGAGGATGCCGAGGAAGATGTCCAGGATCATCGCCATCGACGAGTACTTGAGGCTGTTGACGATCGATCCGAACGAGTCGCGCGCCGTCAGCGCCTGTTCGTAGTGCGAGCCCGTGAACGCGGCGGGCAGCACCGTGTGGTACCACTGGCCCGGGGCGCAGACGCTCGTCAGCACGACGCCGATGTGCGGCAGCAGGGCGATGACGGTGACGGCCAGGAAGGCGCCCGAGGCCAGCAGCCCCGGGATGCCGGTGAGCCGTCGCTCCGTCGCGGCACGCGAAGCCTTGGAGTACATCGCGTACGCCCGCCCGCCGAAGGCCAGGCGGCCGACCAGGTACATCGCGATCGCGGCCGAGAGCATGACGACCGTGAGTGCGTAGGGCTGGGCGGAGTTTTCGACCTCCTTGAGGCCGTAGAAGATCTGCACGGAGGCGACCTGGTAGTAGTCGAACATCAGCGGCGTGCCGTGCTCGGGGAACGACCAGTTGAAGACGATCGTGGCCCGGGCGACGAGCCCGGGACGGTTCAGCGGATGCTTGATCCGGAAGAGCCGGCGCCAGGGCCCGGCGCCGAGGTTCTCCGCCGCCTCGTCCAGGGCCGGGTCGAGGTTGGCCAGGGCCGCCGTGGCGTTCAGATAGATGATGGGATAGAGCGAGAGTGACTGGATCAGGACGACGCCGAGGAACTTGCCGTTGCCGAACTCACCGAAGGCGTCCGGGAGGATCTGTCCGCCCAGGAAGTCGATGTCGGTGCCCAGCAGGGCGTTGAGGGCGCCGGCCCTACCCAGGATGGCCCGGACGCCGATCGCGCCGACGAACGGCGGGAGGATCAGCGGGACGAGGATGAGCGCGCTGAAGAAGCCCTTGCCCGGGTAGGTCGTCCGGGCGGCGAGGATCGCCAGCGGAAGGGCGATGACGATCGCGAGGAATGTCGTTCCGCAGGCGACCTTCAGCGAGTTGAGCAGGGCCCCGAGCAGGAAGGGGTCGCGGAAGACCAGGAACATGTGGTCGAGGGTGAAGCCCGTGCGTGCCGCGGGATCGGCGTAGAACCCGCCCCGTACGGTCAGGACGATGGGGTAGATGAGGCAGAGAGCCAGCATCGCGAGCAGCGCGATGAGGATCGAGTACTGCCAGAGGAGTCGGACGGCCCGGCGGGTCATGGGGGCGAGTGTATCGGGGCCGGTCAGGCGGGCGGCCGGAGGGGCGCGGGGCCGAGCGTCTGGATGGTCACCAGACCCATGGTCCGTGATGCGAGGTACGAGTTGACCGAGTCGAGGGTGACGCGGTCGATGTCGGCGGCCAGTTCGTCGAGCGTGCGGGGGCGTCCGATCCGGTGCTCATCATGAGCCAGGGCGGCGGAACGGGCGGAGGTGGATTCGCCGCTGAAGACGAGGCGCGACTTCATCCCGACGACGGCGCGGTCGAACTCGTCCTGCCGCACGGCGCCCTCGGGCTTGTTGATGCGGTCGAGTTCGGCCCAGAGGACGTCCAGCGATTCCTGGGCTCGCTCGGGCGTCGTCCCCACGTAGGCCGAGACGGCGCCGTACTCGCGGCTCGACGTGTACGAGGCGCCGACGGCGTAGCAGAGGCCCCGCTTCTCGCGGACCTCGGTGAAAAGCCGCCCGGCCATCCCGCCCGAGAGAATCGAGGCGACAACGCGTTCGAGGAGGCTGGCTGGCTCGGGCTCGGGCGGCGCATCGTGAAGGAGGATGATCTGGACCTGGTTTGTCTCGTCGATCTCGTGGGCGTACCCGCGCGGGGCTTCGGTCCCCGGCCTCGGATCCGGCGCGGAACCGGTCCATCCCTTGAGGAGTTCATTGAGGCGCCTGGCCGCGGCGTCCGGGTCGACGGCGCCGGCGATCGCGAGGATGGACCCGCCCGGTCGTGCGCGCTCGGCCCAGCGGTCCATGAGATCGTCGCGGGTGACGGCGGTGATGCCCTCGCGGGTGCCGATCGAAGCGCGGTTGAGGGGCGCAGGGAAGTGGCGGGCGCGGGCGTTGAGGCTGGCGCGGTCGCGCGGGTTGTCCTTGAGCGACTCGACGGCCTGCAGCGCGAGGTCGCGGGTCTGCTCGATGGACTCCGGGCTCATCAGCGGCCGGCGCACCATGTCGACGAGGAGCGGGAGGGCGTCGTGCAGCTTGTCGCCGACGAGCGAGGCGCCGACGCGCAGGTGGTAGGGCCCGACATCGGCGGAACGTCCGACGCCAAGGCGATCGACGGCGTCGGCCTGTTCGCGCGAGGTGCGTCCGCCCGCTCCGCGCATGACCAGTTCGGACCACATCGCGCTCAGGCCCAGGCGGTCGGCCGGCTCGGCGCCATACCCGGCGGGAAGCAGCCAGGAGAGCCCGACCGAGCGGACGCCCGAGAGCGGCTCCACCAGGAGCCGCATCCCGCAATCCAGCGTGCGTTGAACGATGGCTGTCATGCGACCGCGGCTCCGTGGCCCGCGGGGTTCTCGGTCCACGGGGGCTGACGAGTGTAATGCGTTACAGGCCGCGCCGCCCCCCCACATCGCCCCGTTCGGGTGTCCGGTTGTGCCGGGGAGAAGGAGCGGGCGAAGATATCGGCCGATCGTGGGGGGTGGAGATGATGCGCGCCCGGAACATGCCCACGACCCTGCGCGGGACGGTGGACGTCGTCACACTCGTGGCGGCGTTGCTGCTCATCGGAGGTCTCGGCGCGTACCGGATCGACGCGATGAAGGAGAGCGCGGCGGCGGGCCAGGTCACGACCGATCTCGGGCGTTTCGAGCAGATGATCCAGCTCCGGGCGGCGACCAAGGAATCGACGCTGAACGCACGCGGCTGGCCGGTCACGATCGATCCGGCGTGGTTCGACGGGGCCCCGCCGCGCAACAGCCTGCTCTCGCCCGATCGCCCGTGGGTGGAGGTGGCGACGCCGGAGGAGGCTGATCTGCTGAATCCGCGTCTCCGCGCGGCGGTGGACACGACGCTGGCGAGCTTCTGGTACAACCCCTATCGGGGCATTATCCGTGCGCGGGTTCCGCTGCGGATCAACGATCGCAAGACGATCGACCTGTACAACTCGGTGAACAGGACGTCGTTGGACGCGATCTACGACCCGATCGAGGAGAGTCCGCGGGATGCGGCGGATGCAGTACCCGACGAGCCTCCGGCGCCGCAGCCGTCTGTCGAGGACTTCTCGGAGGGCGCGATGGACCCGACGAAGGGACCAGGGTCGCGCTGATCAACATCGCGTTCTGCTTCGATCGTGCGTCGATCTAGGCTGTCTTCGGTGCGAACCCGAGGACATCTTCCATGGTCCAGTATCCGGGCTTGCGCCCGTTGAGCCACGCGGCGGCGACCAATGCGCCTCTGACAAAGACATCGCGCGATGTGGCGCGATGGGTGAGTTCGACGTACTCGCCGGGTCCGGCGAAGCGCACGGTGTGCTCGCCGATGATGTCGCCGGCGCGGATCGACAGGATCTGATCGTCGCGGAGCGTTGAACCGGCCTGTTTTGCGGCTTCCGCGAGGCGTTTTGCCGTTCCGGAGGGAGCATCGGCCTTTCGGGTGTGGTGGGCCTCGACGATGGAGCAGTCGAAGCCCGGAAGGGCGCGCGCGGCGGTTGCGACCAGGGCGGCGACGGCCGCGACGCCCAAAGAAGTATTCGGGGTCACCAGCACGGCGCGCTGCCCGGCGGCCGCTCGGAGCGCGTCGATCGTGCCTGCGCTGAGCGCGGTGGTGCCGACAAGCAGCGCGGCGTTGAGCCGTTCGGCGATGGCGAGCGCGGGGCGGGCGCCCGCGTCGCTGGAGAAGTCGACGACCACGTCGCAAACCGCTGAAACATCGGGAGATGCAGCAATTTTCACGGCATCGCCGCGGGCCGATGCGGGAGCCGCCGGAGCGCCGATGCACGGCGAATCGGCGCGCTCAATCGCGCCGACGAGCGCGAATGAGTCGTCGTGGTGCGCGAGCTCGCAGAGTCGCGCGCCGACCCTTCCGGCGGCGCCGTGGACGACGAGTCGGGTCACCCGGCTTGACGGTCGACTTGACAGATGCTTTGACATAGTGATGATGCTCGTATGCGAGATGCGTGTCGCAGGTCTTGCGCGTTCGTTCAAGTGTCGTATCGGTGTGATCCGATATGAGGGTACGGTTTCTCGCGGAGTGCCGCACGTGGCGCGACTCTCCGCACAACTTTGATGAGTGCATTCGACACTCAGGAGATCTCCAATGGCCAAGAAAGCAAAGAAGAAGGCGAAGAAGAAGGCTGGCAAGAAGTCCAAGCGCAAGTAGCGTTTCGGGTCTCTGATTCTTCAACTGTTTGATCGATCGTGCCCAGGGCAGTCTGTTTCGCTCGGGCGTCACTGAAACAGCCACCGACGGCGAGGCCGGCACAACCGGCCTCGCGGTCGTTTTGGGGGGTGGTTGTGCCGCGGGCCGGCCCCGCCCACAATGCGGGGATGGACGGCCCGGAAGCCTCGAAAACACTGCGGGAAAACCGGGCCGGAGCCCTGTCCGCCGGAGGGATCGTCGCGCCCGTCGGCTTCATCATCGATGGAGCCACGGGCCGGATCGTGATCCCGCTGCCGCGCACCACCGCCGGCGCTGAGTTCGTGCTCTTCGTACCCGAAGAGTCGGATGATGCGCTGCAGGCGCTGCTGCACGACCCGATGGATGCGTCCGAAGAGATGTGCGACCGCTGGCGGGCGTACCACGGCACGCCGCGGACCGCGAAATGGGGATCGTTCTCGATTGAGTCGGCGCGCCTGGGGGGCGCGGTGATCGACGGGGGCGCGCTGCGGCTGGTCAACGCGTTGCGGGCGTCGGAGGCGGCGCTCTGCCGCCGGGCGAACGCCGACCGCGCCGCGTTGACGCGGGTGTGCGAACGGCTCGCCGGCGTAGCGGTCGCCGAGCCGGTCTGCGTGGGGGTGGACGCCTTCGGGCTGGATGTCCGGGCCCGCTTCGGGATCGTGCGCGTGCCGTTCGATGGCGAAGTCGCCGCCGAGAGCGCACCGGGGGCGCTGGAGCGGTTGTTGTCGGGGAGGCGGCCATGACCGGCCTGCGCGAGGCACATGCCCACATCGTCCAGCACGGTCGGGCGATGTCGATGTTGCGGCTGGAGGACTGCACCTCCGCCGCGGAGTGCGTGCAGCGGGTCGCGGAGCGTGCCTTGGCCCTGGGGGCCCGCGAGTGGGTGCTGGGGATCGGCCTGCGGGTGGAGGGATGGGAACGCCAGGTCTGGCCGACGGCGGCGACTGAGCCGCGCTGGCGGCGGGAACGGGTGCGGCTGGCGGGGGCGAAGATGTTCGCGGATGGGACCCTCAACGCCCGCACGGCGTGGATGCTGACGCCGTACGCGGACCCGCTGCCGGGGCTGGCCCGCGGCGAGGCGATACTGACGCAGGGGCAACTCGAGGCGGCGCTGGCGCGCACGGCGTCCATGGGGCTGGAACTGGCTGTACACGCGATCGGGGACGCGGCGGTGCGGCGGTGCCTCGACGCGTTTGAGGCGACGCGGACAGGGCGCTTACGGATCGAGCACGCGGAGGTCATCGACGAATCGGATGTGCCACGGTTCGCGAAGCTGGGCGTGGTGTGCAGCGTGCAGCCTTGCCACCTGCTGGCGGACATCGAGGCCCTGCGTCGCGGCCTGCCGCACAGGCTGGAGCGGGTGCTGCCGCTGCGTGAACTGATCGACTCGGGCTGCCGCGCGGGCGAGTTGCTGTGGTTCGGATCGGACACGCCGATCGTGCGTCCGGATCCGGGCGACAGCATTCAGGCGGCGGTGCATCGGCGGCGGAAGGGAATGAGCGACGGGATCGCGTCGGGGCAGGCGATCAGGGAGGAGGAGGCGTGGGAGGCGTTCAAGGGATAAGGAACATCGCGCCTTGTCGGCGGATCACGGTCCGGGTCACCGCCTCCGTCGGGGCGCGGCCCACAGACCGGCGAGGGCGAGGAGGGCGACGGGCGCGGGCGCGGGGATGGCGGCCATGTAGATGCCGCGGGTGCCGTTGGTGAAGTAGACGTAGGTGGCGATGGAGTTGCCGTCGAGTCCCTGGCCGCCGAAGAAAGCGAACTCGACGGTGCGGCCGTCGAGCGGGTCGCCGGAGCCGATGACCCGCTGGAGCAGGCCGGTGTGCGTGGAGAAGACGCCGATGTCCCCGTTGCTCAGGCTGGCTTGGAACGCGAGGATGCCGTGGTCGAGCGCGATGTCGCCGAAGCCGGAGAAGACGACGCCCGGAAGGCCGGGCGCGGGCGTGTCGTGATCGGCGACTACGGCGAGCTGACCGCCCACGTCGGCGTAGAAGCCCTCCTGTCCCGGGCCCTGACCATAGAACGCGATGCGACCGTCGCTTGGAGCGACGCGCCCGAGGAACGTGAAGCTCCCACCCCCGCCGGGGATGGAAGTATTGGTGTCGTAGATTCGGGTAATGCCGAAGCCCTGATCCGCGAGGTACAGGCCGGATTGTCCGCTTGAACCCAGGGCGCTGAATGCGAGTCGGCCCTGATCGAGCGCGCAATCGAAGATGTTGGTGAACGTGCCGGAGCCCCCGGGGATGGGCGTGGACTTGTCGGCGATCACCGAGAGCGTGCCGTTCTCCCACGAGTACACGCCGCGCTGACCGTTGTCGAGTGCCCAGCCCGCGAACGCGACGCGGCCGTTCTCGAGTGACGGATTCCAGATGTTGAAGAAGTTGGCACCGCCGCCGTTGGGCATCGGGGTGGCGCGATCGACGACGCGTGTGAGCGCGCCTCCCTCGCGCAGATAGATGCCGCGCTGGATGAAGGAGGTGCCGAACCCATCGCCGATGAACGCTGTCGCGCTGCCGCTCATCGAAGGCCAGGACCCTTCTGCCATCGCAAAGCCGGTAAAGCTCCCCGTTCCGCCTGGAATCGCCGTACCGCTGTCCGCGATCGTGGAGAGCGCCCCGCCGCTTCCCGAATAGACCCCCGATGGCCCCCCCATCGTGTCGCTGAACCCAGCGAACCCGACGTGGCCGTCGCGGATCGACGGGAGGTTGAAGATACGGAAAGGCGCCGAGGAACCGGGGACGAAGGTGTTCCAGTCGGCGATCCGGGTGAACGACCACGGCTGCGCGTGCGCGCATACAGGGACAGCAAGCACCAAGACCGCAAGCCATCGAACATGCGGGGCTGCCATACGACGTCCTCCCATCACGGCCCACTCAAGAATGCCAAGTCCGTGAATGCGCTCGGCAGGCTGGTGTTCGTCAGCGCGGTTGTCGGGTTGATCTCGCCGCCGATCCATCGAAACTCGCACACTTCGCCGTCGGGTATCGACGCGCTTGGCGCGCCGCGGAATCTGAGTTCCGAAATAGTCTTCCCGCTCCAAGGGACGACAATCCCGTTCGGTCCGACCTTGACAAGGTCACCGCCGAGCGAGGCCCCCACGTACAGCAGACGGCTCGCTGGTGCGCCCGCCGTGTAGGCATGCGCAACCCCGATGATGACCGGAGAGTCGGGCAGCCAGATCTGCCTTCCCTCTCCGAAGTCGATGGGGTCGAGGATAGTCCCGTTTGCCTTCACCCGGAGCCGGAACCCCTTGGTCTCGCAGTTCGCCGAGAACTCGATCCAGTTGTCGTTGTCGGCCCACAGACTGAATAGCGGCCAGCGCCGCGCCGACACGCCCGATCCATTGAAGGTTTCGCGCCCCGCGTGATGGTCCCAGTTCGCCACCGGCACCATTCCGGCGACCTTGATCGACCAGCTCTGCTCTGTCGTGAGCGTCAGGCCGCCGATCGTCAACTTCTCGTCCGGGCCGTTCGTCTCGGGGGTCATCGGGTAGGGAAGCGACCCGTTGCCGTCGAGGGCCAGGTCGGCGATGAAGAAGCCGTAGTTCTCGTCCTTGAAGTTGTCGTTCCCGCGCCCGTCGCCGCTTATCCGAAGGCCAAGGCCGGTACCCTGCACGAGGCCCTCTGGGCTGATGATCGTGACCGGGCACCAGCGGTCGTCGCAGGAGTAGTTGATCCCGTTACCGCCGCTGAGCGCGCCCTGCTCGTCCCACAGCCGAACGAGGGTCTGATTGGTCTTGTTGGGCAGGAGGGGGGCGGTCAGCCCGCTCCGGTTGTAGGAGTTATCGAGCACCCAGCCGCGCAACCGCCGGACCTGGGTCCCTTCGGTCCACGCGGGTCCGCCCGCCAGGTTCCACCCGCCCTGCGCACCGGAGACGCGCACGTTGCCGGCGTGAGACGTGTTGTCGCCGATCTTCGTCCGGACCTGGATTGCCCGCGTCGCCATCGAGGGCGGATTCGGGAGGATCCGCGTCGCGTCGGCGGGGTCCACCCATTGCCCGCCGGATTTGGAGAAGCGCGCGAAGGGATTCGCGTCCACCGGCTGCACGTGGTAGTCCCCGCTGCGCACCATGTTCTGCCCGCCTGGAGCCACGAGCATGGGCCGGATCGACAGCAGCGTATTGGCCGTCGCGGACGGGATCGGCATGCGCTCGATGCCCCCGAACGAAGCGAAATACAGGTAGTTCCCCTGGGTCGGGCTCTCGTGGATGGCCACGGTTGGGCTGGCCTTGACGTTGGGCGTCGCCGCGACCTGGACCCATTCGCGGGGCTTGGTCGAATCGGGACAGAAGAGGACGCGGCGCGCTTCGGGCGTGGCCCCGGACAGGCTCGCCTCCTCGTCGTAGACGGCGGCGAGCCGGTGCCCGATCACCTCCGGGCGCGGCTGGCTGAGCCCGAAGAAGACGGGGCGGGAACGCGGCACGTTGGGATTGAGCGCGTCGTGCCCGTAGCCCGTCGCCCAGCCGTACAGGTGCTGGAACCGCGCCTGGTCGGGTGACGCACCGCCCGTCGGAAGCCGCATGAGCGAGATCCACTCGGTCTGCAAGTCCGCCGTCCAGATGATGTCTCCTGCGGTCGGGGCGAAGAAGCCCGTGGCGGGCTGCATCGATTGGGTGGCTTCCGCCGGTCCACCCTGGGCGTCCGCCTTTGCGTGGTAGTTTTCCTGAATGGTCCAAGGGTCCGGCGTGGTGATCGTGTAGTCAGCGGTGTGGTCCGCCATGGTGAACCGGATGAACCGGTTGTGGACCATGTTGTCGCCGATGGAAGCTACCAACTGCACTCCCGGGCTCTCAGCGTCCAAGGCGTTCCATTCGGTGGCGATGCAGGAATGGACGTGGTTCAGGAGCCGGTACACGGGCGGGCGGATGTCGAAGGCCTTGACCGTGTTCTGCGTGCCTTGCCCGACTACCCAGTTGCTCGGGGCGGGGAGCGGTTGGCGCGTGATGCGGAAGTAGAACGCCCGTCCGGACGCGGCCTGACCGCCGGGTTGGTCCTTGAAGATGTAGTCGGAACTACTGATCGCAAACGCCGTAGGGTAACTGACGCCGCGCTGCCAGATCGGGGCGGCGCGCATGCACCAGTACAGGCCGCGCGGCAGATACAACTGGCCCTGCGACTGTAGGGTGTCGTCCCAGACCAGGGACCATCCGGTGGGCGAGCCCTGGGTCTGGTTGATCGCGAATCCCCATCCCTTGAGGTCGTACTTGTCAAGGGGGCCGCCGGTATGCACCCAAACCGGGCCGCCCACGAAGATCGCCCCGTGGCAGATGACGGCTGTCCTTGGTTCGAGGGCCTTGGCGCCCGGCGCGGGCGTATTGTCCAGAAGGTCGTTAAACGTGCGACCGTTCCCGGCGAGATGAGACGCCGAGTCCGCGATACGAACTTCGAGGAGCTTCTCGTGCACCTCTCCGGTTCCAAAGGTGGTGTACTTTGGCGCCTGCGGCGTGATTGTGTTGGCGTAAAAGACCAACAGCTTGCCGTTGTCAACGTTCAGGTACACCATGAGGGGCGTCGTCCCGTCGTGGTCGACACCGGACGCCAACAGATACCCGCCGGGGGCGTAGACCCGCTCGAAGCCCCCGGTCACCGCGTCCGGCGCTGGGACGGCGGCGATGCGCACGGACTCGTCGAAGCGCGGGACGTTCGAGTTGACGTTCATGCCGTCCGGGTCGATCGTGAGTACGGCGCGTGTGAAGCTCGCGAGCGGATGCCCAATCGGGACCTTCATGGTGCGCGTTACGACATCCGCCCGGAATCTGAGCGTCGATGTCTGCGCGTGAGCCAGGGCACCTGATCCGCACAGCATCACCGCAACGACCAAACGTGCCGTTCGCATGATCGCCATTGTGTTGCTGCCCGTGTTGCAATCGACCTGGTGCGCTCCGCCACCCTTCGCCTGGCGGGTGGCTGGTTCAACGCCGCCAGACCCAGATTACCGCAAGGGGCCCGTCGCTCCAAGAGGAAAGGCGGTTGGAATTATGAGGTCCGCACTTGTTCTTCGGCCCCGCGGAGCGGGTTTGTCGCCCTATCGCGGCGCATTGAGCGTCGGAGCGCCGCGTGATTGTGGCGCGCCGGAGCCGTTCCCGGTCTCGAAACCGGCGTTTATCGGCCGTCGGCCGATCCGCGGGATCACGGGCGCGCGGAACAGCCCGCACATCGTCGCGGTTGCCTCACTCCGGCATGAGCGCCCGGGCGATGGGCGGCACGACTTCGCGGGCGCGGGCCGTGGGACGGCCCGGGAGAATCTCGCACCGCAATCGCAGAACTGCGGAAGAGGTCCGGAGTGTCGCCAAAGCGACTCTTCGACCCGCTCGCGCGGGTCTGCGACCTGAATCGTTACGCGCCGGGTGCTTTGCGGAGACCCCTCACCCGTCGA
The DNA here is from genome assembly GCA_964567955.1 of uncultured Phycisphaeraceae bacterium. GTDB lineage: Bacteria > Planctomycetota > Phycisphaerae > Phycisphaerales > UBA1924 > CAZMPE01. Next base: position 12,849 of record CAZMPE010000030.1, read on the forward strand.
AGCGACACCCTCTCCCGCAAGGGGAGGGGGAGGGGAAGGAGTCGTAGCGCGTGCTGGGTGCAGCGAGAGCCGTCAGATGATCCGGCCGCCGAAGAGCAGGTAGACGATGCCGACCAGGACCACGATCGCCACGATCAGGCGGAGGATCATCCTGCCGCGGTAGATCGAGCCGAGGAATGACGTGTCCCCACCGGACCTGGGTCCGGCGCCGGCCAGCGACTTGCCGTACTCATTCATCGCCTCGCCGGGGCGACGGCCGGTGTACTTCTCGAAGAGCTTCGGGTCGATAGTCATCGTCAGGGCTCCCCTTTCGCCCCCTCCCTCCGACGTTCCACCTAGAATACCGCGCCCGCGGCGGGAGGCACAAAATGCGACCAGACATCCGGTACAACAACATCATCGACAGCGACGAGGCCCGGCAGGCCCAGGCCATCGCCGACAACGCCCCCAACCTGCCGGCGGACCGGATCGACCCGACCAAGTTCTACATCACCCAGCACTACCACAAGTACACGCCCGAGGACCACGCGGTCTGGCGGGACCTGTACGACCGCCGGTGGACGGTGCTGGAGAAACAGGTCAGCAAGACGTTCATCGACGGGCT
>CAZMPE010000031.1:0-13348 GCA_964567955.1 uncultured Phycisphaeraceae bacterium
CGTTGATCGGCGGCGAGACGGCGGAAATGCCCGACGACTACCGCGCCGGCGACCTCGACCTCGCCGGCTTCGCCGTCGGCGTCGTCGAGCTGGACCGGGCGATCAACCCGGTGCGGGTGCAGCCGGGCGACGTGGTGCTCGGGCTGGCGAGCGACGGGATCCACTCCAACGGGTACACGCTGGTGCGGTCGATCGTCGACCACGCGGGGCTGAATCTGAACACGGTCTATGGGGACGCCCTGCCCGATCCGGTGAAAAAGGGGAAGGGGTCGGGCCCCACCCCCACCACGCTCGGCCAGGTGCTGCTGACGCCCACGCGGCTGTACGCCGACCCGATCGTCAATCTGCTGCGGGCGTACGCGGTCAAAAAGGTGATCAGCGGGATGGCGCACATCACGGGCAGCGGCCTGGCCGGGAACCTGTGCCGCGCACTCAACCCGAAGGTGGACGCCGTCATCGACCGCTCCTCCTGGCCCGTCCCGCCCGTCTTCCGCTTCCTCCAGAAGCACGGCAACGTGGACGAGGAAGAGATGCGCCGGGTCTTCAACATGGGGATCGGGTATTGCCTGATCGTGCGCCCGGACTTCAAGGACTCGATCACGCAGCGGCTCAAGAAGCTGGGCGAGCGCGTGTTCACCATCGGAAAGATCGTGAAGGGGAAGGGTGACGTGAGGGAGGAGTAGCACGGGTGTTCCGATCGAAGACTCCCGATGGTGTGGGATGCGGGCGCGCGGATTCTCTCTGTCCAGCGGGGTGCCGCCCCGATGGGGCTCACCATGAAGGACGGCGGCTTACCCGGGGCTCGCGCCCCGGGCTACTGATTGCCGCCGCTACGCGGCTCGGGCAAAGGTCGAAGGCGCAGACTGAACCGCAGTGATGGTCTTCGATCTTGCAGCCACGGATTCGTGGCCCATGTTCGTGGCACGGGCTGCGGGCTTTGACGCTGCCCGTGGAATCGCGTGACCCTTCACGGGCATCGCCGCCGACGGCGAAGCCCGTGCCACGCAAGCCCGTCTAACCGGTGTCGGCGCGGCCCGGTTTCGTGGCACGGGCTGCGGGCTTTGACGCTGCCCGTGGAGTCGCGTGACCCTTCACGGGCATCGCCGCCGACGGCGAAGCCCGTGCCACGCGAGCCCGGCTAACCGGTGTCGGCGCGGCGTGCCGACCCACCCAAGTGATCGGCCCTCGCGGCGGCTGTTGGCATGCCGGGGCTGGCGATCGCGCCAGAGGCCGCAGCAACACCCTCGGCGAGCGGCCCGAAGTCGGGGACGCCGGCGTCGGTGAAGCCGGAGCCTGATCTGGCGGCTTCCCAGGCGGCGGCGGAGGCGAGCGCGGCCTCGACAAGCTTGTTGGTCTGTTCGACCTCGCGCTGGGTGACCTCGTGGAGGCGGCGGAGGCGTTCGGGGTCGGGCGGCGCGGCGTGGGCGCGAGGGCGCGCAGCATGGTGGTGGCGGCGCGGCGGATCTCGATGATGTGGGAAGAGCCGTCCGGAGATGCGGCGGGCGCGGGCCGGGCCCTGATGACCGTGCGGAGAGCCTCGAGGGCGAGTTGGCGGTCGGCCTCATCGCGTGCCGCGCGGGCCCGGCGTTCGGCGCTATCCCATGCGGCCAAGGCGGTGCGGACCGCGGGGGTCCGGAGCCAGAAAGCCAGTTCGATGAGAGAGGGGCCGGCAAGGCGGGCGGACAGGGCCCGGAGGTCCTCGCCCACCTCAAGGTAGATGGCGAGCCATTCCTGGTCGCGGGGGGAGAGGGTGTCCGGGGAGTCGGGCATTCGGCGGAATGTACGGGGCGTGTTTGGGCATGTCAAGAGACTTGTTCGGATTTTTGTTGGTTCAAATGCAAAGCCATGATGGAACACGAGTTAGGAGTCGTTCTTTCGAGAAGCCGGCCCGTCATCAATGGGTGATCATGCGCACGTTGCACGACAGGCCATCCAACACCTGTGACGAACGGCAAGCCTGCCACGCACGGTGGCTTATCTGTGGGGTCAGAAGAGAGGGTCGGAGCGTTCGATCAGACGCGGCGAGCCTTCAGGCGTGGCTTCGCGCTTTCCCTCCGCAGGGATGTAGACCTGAGCGAATACATACGTCACGGGGTCGCCGGATTCGTAGGCGTGCACGATGATTGCGTCGGATCTCGTGCCCTCGACGGTGATGTAGCCGTCCAAAGCGATTGCAACGCGGTCGGCCTTGCCGCGCAGGCCAGCGGCGTGATCGTGAGCCGCGGCGGCAGATTCCTCGAGGGTTTCGGCGACAAATCGTCGGCCCATGCGGCCTTTCGGGCCCTCCTCAAAAGTGAATGGGATGAGGGGGCCGCCTTCGGACACCGAGCGCACGCCATGCTCGAGACCGAGCATTGCGAGGTCGACGAGTTGCTCACTCGGGCGGGCGTCAGACATGGGCGAAAGCGTATCAGAAGGATCGGATAGCACAAGAGTGAAAGCTGTGCTCTCTTCCATGGACTCCACCGATGGGATTGGTGGCCCCGCAGAACCGGTCGTCCTGGGTGAATCCAAGGGCACTCCAGGAGGCCGGGGAAGTGGCATCGAGGCTTTTCGCGCTGCTGCGCGACTGAGCGCCGAGAGCAGTGGCACCCGGACTCGCGCTTTGGGTGCCACCGCTCGCCGGCTTTGCGGCGCAGCGGTGCGAGTATCGGTGACCCCTCCACTGCTGCGCGGCGAAGCGCCGCGAGCAGTGGCACCCGGACTCGCGTTTTGGGTGCCACCGCTCGCCGGCTTTGCGGCGCAGCGGTGCGAGTATCGGTGACCCCTCCACTGCTGCGCGGCGAAGCGCCGCGAGCAGTGGCACCCTCCCATGCCTGTGCAGAGCCACAGGCATGCCACACGGCCCTACCTCTTCACCATGATCTCCCCCAGATCCTTGCGCTGGATGTCGGGGACGGTGCACCCCTCCGCCGGATAGCCGACGGGGATCAGCAGGTACGGCCGCTCGTGCTCCGGACGGCCGAGGATCTTGCCAAGGAACGCCATCGGGCTCGGCGTGTGCGTCAGCGTGACGAGCCCCGCGTGGTGTGCCGCGGCGAGCAGCAGGCCCACGGAGATGCCCACGGATTCGTTGACGTAGTAGACCATGCCGCCCGAGTCGGTCTTGACCATCTTGAAGACGACGATGAGCCAGGGGGCGGTCTCGAGGAAGGGCTTGTGCTCGTCGGTGCCGATGGGGGCGAGGTCCGCCAGCCACTGCGGCGTGGCGCGACGGGAGTAGAACTCGCGTTCCTCCTCCTCGGCGCCGGTGCGGATCTCCTTCTTGATCGCCGGGTCGCTGACGCAGACGAAGCGCCAGGGCTGCTTGTTGGCGCCGGAGGGGGCGGTGCCCGCCGCGCGGACGATCCATTCGATGGTCTCCTGCGCCACGGGCTTGTCGGAGAACATGCGGACGGATCGTCGTTGGCGCATGATCTCGTAGAAGGACCGGGCGCCGGCCTCGCCGGATCCCGGCCGGTAGGGCCGGAAGGGGATGTGCGGGACGCCGGGGGGCGGCATGGGATCCGGGGTGGTCATGGCGGTTTCCCGAAAAAAATGCGGGGTCGGCCGACACGGGGGCGGTTCGGCGGTGTCCAACTGTACAGACAACCAACCACGGAGACCGACCATGCCCCGAGTCCGAACCGCTGTTGCCGCCGCCTGCCTCTTCCTCTGCGCCGGCGTCCTGCCCGCCCAGCCGACCGCGCCGGAAGACCGGAACGCGGCCCTGAAGTACTGGTCGGCGTGGTCGGCGCTGACGCCGGAGGCGATCGAGAAGGCCGCGGGCTTCGACTGGGCCGAGTACGACGCGCGCGAGGACGCGGCGTGGCGTGCCGGGGCGCTCGAGCGTGCGGCCAGGACGATCCCGCCCGGGTTCGTCGAGAGCATCATGTCGGCGTCGCGCCTGGACAAGTGCGACTTCGAGGTCGAGATCGAGAAGGGGTTCGACACGCTGATGCCGCACCTGGCCAAGGCGCGCCAGGCGGCGCGCATCATCCGCGTGGACATCCGGCACCACCTCGCGCAGGACGATGCGTCGGGCGCGGCGGACCGGATCGCGACGCTGTACCGCATGGCGGGCCACACCGCGAACGATTCGATCCTGATCAGCGGCCTGGTGGCCAGCGCGATCGGCGCGATGGCCAACGGCGAGGCCGAGCACATGATCACCGAGGGAAAGCTGACCGCGGCGGCGCGCGACACGATTCTCGGCGCGATCGCGGGAATGGACGCGGGCGACCCGTTCGGCGTGAAGCGCGGCATCCTTGGGGAACAGGAGATCGGGCCGCGCTGGATCAAGATGACCTTTACCGGCGACGACGCGGGCCAGAAGTTCGCGAACTACTTCGCGACGGGCGCGGGCCAGGCCCCGACCATCCCGGAGTGGGTGCGGCTGATGCAGGGCCAGGGGCTGGCCAAGGTCGTCGACCAGTTGAGCGGCTTCTATGACGAGGTGCTGGCCGCGTGGGACGCGCCGGATGCCGCGGCACGCATCGCGGCGATCGACGCGAGCCTGGAGCAGGGCAAGTACGGGCCGCTGGCCAAGCTGTTGGCGCCGGCCGTGAGCCGGGCTCACGAAAACTACCTGAAGAGCAAGGCCGAACTCGCCCGGATCGTCGAGCTTCTCAACAATGCCAAGGTCAAGGGCTGAGGCCTCTCCAGTCCCCACCTTTCCGGGGCCCCCGCGTGACGGACGACGTTGAACTGCTGCTCGCGACGCATCGGGGCCATGAGCCGTCGGCCCGGGCGTTGTGGGCCCGGCACTCGGCTCGCCTCCTCGCCTTTGCCCGCGCCCTCGTCGACCCCGCCGACGCCGAGGACGTGGTCCAGGGCGTTTTCTGTTCGCTGCTGTCGATCGAGCGGTCGCGGCTCGCGGCGGTTCGCGACGGCGCGGCGTGGCTGGCGCAGCTGACGCGGCGCGGGGCGCTCAACCACATCCGCTCGCATCGGCGCGAGCGCAAGCGGCGTGAGGCGATCGAGCCGGCGTCCAAGGCGGCCGCGCCCGACGTCGAGGGCCTGCGGGGCGCGATCGACCGCCTGCCGCGGAGGCTGCGGGAGGTCGTGGTGCTCAAGCACATCGGCGGGCTGACATTCGAGCAGATCGGCGTGGCGCTGGAGATGCCGCGGGAGACGGCGGCGGGCCGGCATCGCGCGGCGATGGCGGCGCTTCGGCGCGAACTGGGGCGGTACGATGAGAGGGTTCCCCTCGAGGTGTCCCATGCACAGTGACCAGCTTGAACGGGCGCTCGATGAACTTCGGCAGCGGGTCGGGGATGATGCGCCCCCGCCGCCCGCCTTTCTGAACGCCGTCGCCGGCCGGCGCCGTCGCCAGACCGTTGTCCGGGTGGCCTTTTCGTTCGGGCTCGCCGCGGCGGCGTGCGTGGCGATCCTGCTGCTGGTGAAGGTGCCGCCGCTCGAACCGGGCCCGTCGGCGTCGCCGATCCTGGCCGATTCCCGGCCGACGATCGGGTGGCTCATGAGCCTGAACGAGTTCGGCGCGTCGCCGGAGCTGATTCTGCCCGAATCGGTCCCCCTTCCGGCCGGATCGACGCCGGTTCTGCGTGCGGGGACGCGGCTGGACCCGAGCCTGCTCGGTTCCTGAGGGCGATCCGTGCGGATCCGTGACGGCTCTCTCTAGGCGCCGGCTCGACAGGGCCGATATCGGAGGCATGACGCGCGATCGCTGCGCCCAAGGTCTGCCCGTGATCGGCCTGCTGGCCCTGCTGCTGGCCGCGGCGGTGGCGTCGGCGCAGTTCGAGCAGCCGGCGGGCAGCCGTCCGGAGGTTGCGGACCGGGTGGTGCGGGTCTTTGACTTTGAGGAGAGCACGACCAATCCGTTCCCGGTGCCGCGGTTCTGGTTCCGGGCGTTCGGCGATACGGTGGCGGGCGCCCGGGACCATCCGCTGCGTCACGCGGGGTTTCCGCCGTGGAACCAGGCGCGGCTGGACTACACCGTCGCGGCGAGCGGCGGGGGCTCGGTCCACCTGCCGACGAACGGGGGGAGCACGTGCCTGCGGCTCGATCCCGGGGTGATCCCGATCTTCGAGGGCGGGGACTATCGCGTGGCGGCGCTGGTCCGGACGCAGGGGTTGGTGCATGCGCGGGCGCGGGTGGTCGCGCGGTTCCTCGACAAGGCGAATCGGCCGATCGCGGCGAGCGAGGTCGTGAGCGCGCCGGTCCGGCCGGCGGACTGGACGCCGGTCGTCGTCACGATCCGGGGCGACTATCCCGGCGCGGCGTTCCTTCAGATCGACCTGATGCTGCAGCAACCGGTGCAGTACGTGCCGGCGGCGCTGGGCAGGCACCAGATCTGGAGCGAGGACTTCACGGGCGGGGCGTGGTTCGACGACGTGAAGATTGTCCAGCTGCCGCGGGTGGAGATGACGACGGGGTCGCCGGCGAACATCGTGGTCGCGCCGGACCGCCCGTCGATCCGCACGCTGGTTCGCGACCTGACGGGCGAGGCGCTGCGGACGCGGCTGACGCTGTACGACATGGACGGTCGGGTGGTGGACAGCGTGGTCCGGACCGTCGATGCGAGCGGGCAGTGGTCGGCGTGGGCGCCCCAGGCGCCGGCGTTCGGCTGGTACCGAGCGACGATGGATGTGATCGGGGGCTCGGGGCGCGTGAGCTCGGCGTTCGTGGACTTTGTCTGGCTGCCGCCGGCGCGCCGGAGCCTCGGGCTGTCCGACGCGGACCGGCTGCGGTTCGGCCTGCGGATGAGCCGGCACGAGCCCGCGCGCGTGGCCGACGTCGTACACCTGTTCACGCGGTCGGGCGCGGGGGCGGTCGCCTTCCCGATCTGGCGGGCGGGGCTCGAGGCGGCGGATGTGCCCGCGGCCATCAACGAGGTGCTGCCGCTGGTGACCGCGGCGGTGGCCGCCGGGCAGGAGCCGTCGTTCACTCTGGACGAGCCGCCGCGGGCGCTGGTGGCGGCGGCCGCGGTCTCGATCGACGATGCGATCGGCGTCTTTTCGGCGCCGGAATCGAGTTGGGAACCGTTCATCGATCCGTTCGTGGAGAAGTTCGCGCAGTCGGTGACGCGCTGGCAGTTGGGGCAGGTCGGCATCGATCACTCGGCTCGGATCATGGCGACGGGCGCGGGGCTCGGCGGGCTGTCGGCGGCGATCGCGCGGCTGGTGGCCGGTCCGGTGCTGGCGCTGCCGTGGCCGGCGGAGTTGCCGCGGCCGCTGTCCGTTCCGGGCGCGCCGGGGTCGTCCGGCGCGTGGAGTCTGCCGATCCCTCCGGCGATGCCGGCGGCGGCGGTGGCGGCGCTGCTGTCGGAGGCGGACCCGGCGGACGAAACGGGGATGGAACTGGTGCTCGCGACGTTGCCGGTTGACCTGTATTCGCGTCGCGACGTATCGATCGATCTGGCGCGCCGGGTGATCGAGGGCTGGGCGGCCGGCCAGAACGACGCGCGGTTCGCCATCACGGAACCGTGGACGTGGGTCGGGCTTCATCGGTCGCAGCCGATGCCGGCGGTCGAGTACGCCGTGTGGCGGCACCTGGCGGACCGGCTGAGCGGGCGGCGGGTGGTCGGGCGGCTGCCGATCGCGCCCGGCGTGACGTGCTACATCCTTGCGCCGCGCGAGAACGACCCGGGGCGGGCCGGCGCGCTGGTGGCCTGGCGGGACTCGGTGTCGTCGAGCGACGCGGTGCTCGACGCGTACCTCGGCTCGGCGCCGGTCCTGGCGGTCGACCTGTTCGGCAACGAGGCGCCGGTGCCGACGCGGCCCGCGGGCACGACGGACGCGGGGAACCATGTCGTTCACCTCGACGAGGCGCCGGTGTTTCTCGAGGGGGTCGATGTCGAGCTGGCGCGGTTCGTGTCGACGGTCCGGCTCGATCCGTCGTTCGTGCGCCCGACGCTGGGCGAGCGCGAGCACGCGATCGTCGTGCAGAACCCGTGGCCGGAGCTGGTGACGGGCCGGCTGGCGATCGTCGAGCCGGGCGGGGGCGTCGACAACCGCGACAGCAGCTGGCGCGTCACGCCGCGGCGGTCGGAGTTTTCGATCGTGCCCGGGGGCTCGGTGCGGATCCCGATCACGGTGGGGTTCGGCCCGGCCGAGGAATCGGGGGTCAAGGACTTCGTGCTCGACTTCCGGCTCGAGACGCGGAAGGACTACGGGACCTTGCGGGTGCGGACGCCGCTGGAGATCGGGCTCAAGAGCATCAACCTCGAGCTGACGTCGCGGTCGGCGCCCAACGCGGGCGGGCCGGACCTGATCGTCGAGGCGCAGGTGACCAATCTGGGCGATCAGCCGCTGACCGCCGAGTTGACCGCCTACACGCCGGCGGACACCGGGTTCGCTCGCTCGAAGGCGTCGGTGAGCGCGCTGCCGCCGGGGAAGTCGGCGGTCTTCCGGTTCCCGTTCGTCGGCGGGACGGAGAAGCTGCGCGGCCGGAGCGTGATCGTCGCGATCCAGGACGTCGAGACGGGGCTGCGGGTGAACCGCGCGATCAAGATCGAGTAGCGCGTTCGCGCTTTCGCCGGAGCACGTAGACGGCGTAGCCGCTCGGGCCGACGGGGCGTTCGCGTCCGCGCGAGTCGAGGACGGCGGCGATGCGGAAGGGGGAGCGGCGGACGAGCGATCGCCACTGGGCCTCGCTGTAGCAGCGGAGCGTGTAGGCGCTGTCGCGGTGCTCGGCGGGAGCGCCGCCGCGCGTGATGATGAGATGGCTGTGGACCTGCTCGGATCGTCCGTCCGCCTTGGACGCGGGCGGGACGTACTGGATGATCTGCTGGACGCGGCAGGAGCCGCGCCGTCCTTCCCAGTAGTCCTCGCTGGGGAACTCCATGCCGTAGGTCGTGAGGGTGAGGCCGACGGCGTAGACGGCGCGGGGCTTGAGGGCCCGCTCGATGCAACGGAAGTGTGCCAGCATCGCGCGGTCGCCGGGAAGGTGGCGGATGGTGTTGATGGGGATGAAGGCGAAGTCGGCTCTGTCGCGGCCGAGTTTTCGCGTGAACGAGGCCATGTCGGCGGCGATGAAGCGGGCGCGCCGGGCGAGGCCGCGCGCCGCGAGGGTGCGCCGGGCGTAGTCGAGCATCTCCGGGTTGCGGTCGATGCCGATGACGCGCCGGCCGCGGGCGGCGGCGAGGCGGAGGAGCCGGCCGGTGCCGCAACCGGGCTCGAGCCAGACGCGGGCGCCGCGGGGCGCGTAACGGGCGGCGATCCGCTCGAGGGCGTTGACGTCGCGGGCGGTGCCCGGGGCGTGGAGGATGTCGTAGACCTGGGCGTCGGCGTAGAGGCCCACGGTTTGGCGGCTCATGCCCAAGCGTACTCCGCGGCGGCGGGCGGGCGTTTCGCCGGTACAATCGTCACGATGATGCGCTTCATTGGTGTCCTCTGCGTGATCGGTTCCGGGCTGTGCCTCTCGTGCGGGGCGGAGGCGGGGCCGACGTTCTCGGTGTCGTTCGACGCGTCGGTCCGGAGCGAACCGGCGACGGGCCGGCTGGTTGTCTATCTGATCCGCGAGGGCGCGCATGCGGGAGCGAAGCCGTCGGAGGGTCCGTTCTGGGACGACCCGCAGCCGATGTTCGGGGTGGATGTCGCGGGGTTGGCGCCGGGCGCGGCGGCGGTGCTCGATGACTCGGCGACGTCGTTTCCCGACGTGCTGTCGAGGCTGCCGGCGGGGCGGTACCGGGCGCAGGCGGTGCTCGACGTGCACCGGCGCGACTCGGACTGGAAGCGCGAGCCGGGGAATCTTGTCGGCGACGTTGTGTCATTTGCGCTTCCGGCCGCCAACCCGGTGGCGCTGAAGCTGGTGCGCGCCGTGGAGGCGAGGCCGCTGCCGGAGATCGCCACGGTGGAGCTGTTTGAGACGCGCTCGGCGCTGCTGTCGGAGTTTCACGGGCGGGACATCGTGCTGCGCGCGGGCGTCGCCTTCCCGATCAACCGTGATCCGTCGCGGGAGTACGCGGCGGTGTACGAGGTGCCGGGGTTCGGGGGCGATTTCACGGGGGCGTACGAGCACGCCCCGGGATTGCAGGGCGTGGAGGACGACCTTCGGCGGCAGTCGTTCTGGATCACGCTCGACCCGGAGTCCGGGAACGGGCACACGCTGTTCGCGGATTCGGCGAACAACGGGCCGTGGGGCCGGGCGCTGGTGGAGGAGCTGATCCCGGCGCTGGAGGCCAGATACAAGTTGTTGGCGCAGCCGTCGGCGCGGCTGCTGCGCGGGCACTCGTCGGGCGGGTGGTCCACGATCTGGCTGGCGATCACGTATCCCGGGACGTTCGGGGCGTGCTGGTCGACGTCGCCGGACGGGGTGGACTTCCGGAAGATGCAGCGGTGCGACATCTACAACGGGCAGAACATGTACACGACGGGCGCGGGGCGCGATACGCCGTCGTTCCGGCAGGGCGGGCGGGTGTCCATGACGGTGCGGCAGGAGAACCTGATGGAGGAAGTGCTGGGCCCGGACAACACTTCGGGCCAGCAGTGGGACTCGTGGTTCGCGGTCTATGGGCCGCGGAATGCGGCGGGGAACCCCGCGGCGCTCTTCGACCCGGTGACGGGGGTGATCGACCGGGCCGTGGCGGAGCAGTACCGGGCGTACGACATCGGGGAACGGCTGCGCCAGGAGCCGGACGTGATCGGGCCGATCCTGCTGCAGCGGGTGCGGCTGGTCGTGGGCGATCAGGACAACTTCTATCTGAACGAGGCGGTTGCGCTGCTGCAGGCGGAGGCCGCGCGGCTGAAGATCACGGACTTCCCCGAGGGTCGGAACGGGTACATCAAGATCATCCCGGGCCTTGACCACGGGTCGATCATGGGCGCGCCGGACGTGCAGCGTTTCCCGGCCGAGATGCTGTCGTACCTTCGGCGCGCGGGGCACACCAACGAACGGAAGTGACGATGACCAGGCGCGATGCACTTGCGGACGGCGTGCTGATGACGAAGGTTCTCACCGGCCGGTACCTTGCCGGGTTCGACGACACCAACCACACGCGCCAGGCGGAGGCGCTGCCCAACCACGTCGCGTGGTCTCTGGGCCACTGCGCCCTGACGATGCATCGCGCGGGGGAGAAGATCGCCGGCGAATCGCCGTTGCCGGCGGCGGAGTTCGTCGAGGGCGCGGCGGGCGATGCGAGCCACTTCGGGGCGGAGTCGGTCGCGTTCGGATCCAGGCCGATCGCCGATGCGAAGCAGTATCCGTCGTTGGCGCGGTGCGTGGAGATCTACAACTCGGCGTGCGACCGGTTCGCGGCGGTGCTGCGCGGGTGCGAGGAATCGAGGCTCGATGAGACGGCGAAATGGGGGCCCGGCGAGGTGCCGCTGTACGCGCTGGCGCTGCGGATGATCTTTCACAACGGTGCGCACACGGGGCAGATCGCGGACCTGCGCCGGGCGCTGGGGTTCAAGTCGATCTTCGCGTGATCAGGGCTCGATCATCGCGGCGAGGGCGCGCCAGCCCGCGAGCTGGGGGCCGGTGATCGTCGGCTGCCCACCTCTGGCGATGCGGTGCTCGACGGCGCGCAGCCAGCGGCGGGTCTCACGGGGGAGGCGGGCCCGCTCGTTGACGACGAGGCCGGTGACAACCTGGCGCTGATGGCGGCGGCGGATGTGCAGCTTCTTCTTCATGTGGAGCTCGTAGCCGCAGGCCTCGACGGCGAGCTTGGCGCAGCTGATCAGGGAGTGCAGACGCCGGCGGTCGTCGCTCTCGAATGAGAACGTGAGGTCGTCGGCGTAGCGCGAGTAGCGGGCGCCGAGCTTGTCGGCGAGTTTCTGGAGGCGGGCGTCGAGCTGCCAGTTGAGGAGGTTGGAGAGGCGCGGGCTGGTCGGCGCGCCCTGGGGCAGGCCGCCCTCGTGCGTGCACAGCGCGGTGAGGCGGTCCGCCGCGGCGGCGTCCCAGCCGATGCGGCCGAAGTAGGCGCGGACGCGCGCGGCCTTCGTCGAGGTGAAGAAATCGCGCAGGTCCATTCGGACGACGACGGCGCGCCCGGCGTGGAAGGCGGCGTGGGTGGCGATCGAGTGCCCGTGTTCGTAGGCGGTCGCGGCGGGGTGCGCCTTGAGGCGCGTGAGGAGCCGGCGGAGGACGCGGCGCTGGGCGGTCTTGAGAGCGGGGTGCGGGGCGTTGATGGTGCGCTGGCCGCCGGAGCGCTTGGGGATCTTGAAGGTCGAGTAGGCGGGGCGCACTGCGGCGAGTTCGGCCTCGGACATGCCGAGGCGGCGGGCGAGTTCGGTGAGGGCGAGCGTGCCCGCCGGGGCGTCGTCCTTCCCGAAGAGTCGCTTGAAGAATCCCATGAATGGCGGGCATGGGAGGTTGTCCCATGGCCGCCGCCGTCTTGCACGGTCTGCGAGACCGTCGCACTTGCTCTCAAGGAGCCCAGCTCAACCCGGCCGGCGAAGCGCCGGCCCGCGCTCTGCGTTGGAGCGCCACCAAGACGGTGAGCGCATGTTGCCATGCTCGGGTGCGTTGGTCAATCGGGCGGGGGTCGACCGTCTACTCGCCGCCGCCGCCCATGCCCGAGCCGAGCTTGAAGGCGGTGGCGAGAGCGAGGCCGAACCAGAGCAGATCGAAGGGGGTGAAGCTGGCCGAGAAGCCTTCCTTTTCGATCTCCGACCGGGCGAGCGTCACCATCTGCCGGAACTGCTCCTGCACGCCTGCCCTGTACTCCTCGCGGGCGCTGGGGGACATCTTGCTCCAGCGGTTGGACATGTCCGCCCAGAGGGCGGTCGGGTAGTGCGCCTGTTCCGAGGCGTCCTCGGCGGTCATCCCCTCGGGCCACTTGAGGGCCTTGCCCTGAGCCTTGTACTCCTCGACGAGTTGGTCGGCCATGTAGACCTGGGCGTCCTCGTCGGTGATCGCCACGCTCTCGACACCCTTCATGATGTCGCCGACGGCGTAATGGACCGCCCCGTACTTGCCGCCGAGCACGGCGACCGCGGCCACCAGCGCGGCGACGACGCCGGTGGTCTGGCTGGCGTAGTTGCCCGCGCCGACGGCCATTCCGATACCGGCCAGGATGCCCACGCCCCAGGCGATGAACCCGCTTTCGAGGTTCATCGAGTAGGCGACGCCGGTCCAGATCGCCGCGCCGATCGCGCCGCCGATTACGCTGCCGATGGTGCCCTTGACGAGTGACATTGTGCCTCCGCGGTGGTGTGCCTGGGTTCGCCGAACCGGGGGACAAAGTACCCAATACTCGTATCCGTTGCAACACGGGATTGCGTCGAATTCGGGCGGAACGCACACGGTTGTGGCCGGGCCGGAAGGGGGCGGGGCCGTCCCGGGAGGGCCAAGACGGGGGGTGGTCGCCGGGGCGGATGGGTCATCGTTCATGGGCGGGCGCCCCGATGGGACGACTACGGGCCCCCGGGCCGGAGCTATGGTCTTGGAGGAGGTAACCCCATGGCAG
>CAZMPE010000032.1:0-13259 GCA_964567955.1 uncultured Phycisphaeraceae bacterium
CGACGTCACGCGCTCGCCCAGCTGCCTCACGAAGTCATCGACGGCCTCGGTCGCCCGATCGACGAGAAGGGCCCCGTGCATGAGACGGTCCAGCGGCCGATCCACCCGCGTCCGCTCGGTCCGCTCAAGCGCCGCCGGATCCTCCATCCCATCTACTCCGGCGTGCGCGCGGTCGATCTCATGGCGACGCTCGGCAAGGGCCAGCGCGTCGGCATCTTCGCGGGCCCCGGCGTCGGCAAGAGCACGCTCCTCGGATCGATCGCCCGGCGCACCAACGCCGACGTCAACGTCATCGCGCTGATCGGCGAACGCGGACGCGAGGTCCGCGACTTCCTTGAGCACAGCCTCGGCCCCGAAGGGCTCGCCCGGTCCGTCGTCGTGGTCGCCACCAGCGATGAGTCTCCTCTCCTCCGCATCCGCGCCGCCCTCACGGCCTGCACCATCGCCGAATGGTTCCGAGATGAGGGCCGGGATGTGATGCTCATGATGGACTCGATCACCCGCTTCGCCCACGCCCAGCGACAGGTCGGCCTCTCCGTCGGCGAGCCCCCGGCCACCAAGGGCTACACGCCCAGCGTCTTCGCCTCGCTCGCACTCCTCCTCGAGCGCGCCGGCGCCGTCGAGGGCCAGGCCCGGCCCACCGGTGAGATCCGCGCCGGAGGTTCCATCACCGGCCTCTACACCATCCTCGTCGAGGGCGACGACCTCACCGAGCCGATCTCGGACGCCGCCCGCGGCATCCTCGACGGGCACGTCATCCTCTCGCGCCGCCTCGCGCAGCGCGCGCACTACCCCGCGATCGACGTGCTCGATTCGGTCAGCCGCGTCGCCGACGAGGTCTGCGACAAGCCGCACATCGCCGCCCGCCAGCAGATCATGCGCCTCATGGCCGTCTACCGCGAGATCGAGGACCTCGTCCAGATCGGCGCCTACGCCGCGGGCAGCAACCCGGAAGCCGACGTCGCCATCGCGTACCACCAGCGGATCACCGAGCTCATGCGCCAGGGCCGCGAGGAACTGCAGCCCTTCGATCAGGCGCGCTCCCACCTGATCAAGCTTGCCCTCGAGTCCGGCGACCAGCTCCAGAAGCGGCTCCGCGAGAAGGCCAGGTAACCCATGGCCCGCTTCATCTTCCAACTCCAGGCCGTCCTCGACCAGCGTGAGAACGAAGAAGGTGTCAAGCAGCGAGCCGTCGCCGTCCTCGAACGCGAACGGATGCGCCTTGAACAGTCCATCCGCGACGCCCGCGACCGGCTCGCGCACGAGACCGAAGAACTCCGTGCCCTGCTGGGCGCGGGCGGGGCGCCCGTCCGCCTTGATTCCGCGCGTGCGCAGGCCTCCGCCGGCCTCCGCCTCCACGGAGAAGCGCAACGCCATGTCCTGACGCTCGCGGGCGTCCACCGCCGCCTCGAAGCGGCCAGGGCCGAACTGCTCGAAGCTTCCAAGCGACGCAAGGCGGTCCAGCTCCTGCGCGACCGACGCTACGAGGAATGGCGCATCGCGCAGAACCGCCGCGAGAACGCCGAGATCGACGAACTCGCCGTGATGCGCCACGCCCGCACCGGACCCCAAGGAGACGCGCCATGAAGGCCCTCTGGACCATCCTCTCCACCCTGGCCCTCGCCAACCTGCTCGCCCTCATCGGCCTCGTCGCCTGGCTCTCCACCTCCGACCGGCTCGACATGGGACGGGTCCACGACATCCGCCAGATTCTCTCACGCACGATCACCGACGTCCGCCTCGAGCAGGAGCAGGAAGCGCAGCAAGCCGCGGCACAGGCCGCCATCGACGCCGAGCAATCCAAGGTCGGCACGCCCCCGGTCACCGCGACCGACATCGTCAACCTCAAGGTGCAGGCCGGCCAGGTCGAACAGGAACGACTCAACCGACTCCGCAGCGAGGTCGACGCCATGCAGGCGACGCTCCGACGCCAGACGGACGACCTCGACGCCAAGATCGCCCGGCTCGCCAAACTCCAGGCCGATTGGGACGCCGAGCGCGCCCGCATCGCCGCGACCGAAGGCGACGAGCAGTTCCAGAAGACCCTGACGACGTACTCGCAGCTCAAACCCGAGCAGGCCCGCGCCTCGCTCCAGCAACTCATCGACGCGAACGAAACCGATCAGGTTGTCTCGTATCTCAACGGCATGGCCGATCGCATCCGCACCCAGCTCGTCGACGAGTTCATCAAGACGGACCCCACGCTGGCAGCCAGTTTGCTCGAGCGACTCAGGACACGCGGGGTGGAACCACGCGGACCTGAGGACGCTCCCTGATGACCGGTTCCACACCGACCGCCCCCAACGACAACACGATCCGCCGTTCCAGCGAGCCCGCGGCGGGCCGCCCGAGCAACGCTCCGGCGCCCGCGGGCGAGTTCCTCGGCATGCTCATGCGCTCCGTTCGCTCGAGCGGTGGGGGGGTTCAAACAGCGGATTCCGCGCGATCCGCGCAGCTTCCGCCTATCGCGGACGGGCAGCATCGGCGCAACTCAGAGTCCCGCAACGACGACCAGCGCGAACTGCGACGCACCCCGGCCGCCATCGACCTTGCCGCGCTCGCGGTCAGCGAACTCTCCTCCCGTGACGACGCATCGCCCTCCGCCGCGGTCGTCAACGCCGAGGCCGTCGCAAAGCAGGACCGGGAGGGACGACCCGACGACGCGGCCCGCTCGTCGCCAAGAAACCGGCAACCGCAGCCCGAGAGCAGACCGGTCGACCCTCGCGTACCTCAAACGTCCCCCTCCGTCCGCCCGCCCGAAAGTCCTCAGACCAGGCCCGCCGAGGCTCCAAGCGTCAACTCCGCGGCCAACAAGCAACGAGCCGGCGCCGTTCAACCCGCCTCGGGCCCCGCTCAGCACGCCACTTCGCGAACGACAGCAGCACCTGCGGCCTCCGGTCCCGGCGCTCGTGCGACACCTGTCGCGCACCGGGTGACCGCTCCCCAGGGTGGACCCGCTCCGACCGTGGGCGCGTCGAAGCCCGTGTCGGTCGATCGCCCGTCACTCGCCCGCGCTCCGGAAAAGCCACAGCCACTGCCGGGGCAGCACTCGAGTCACCAACTCGAACACGAGCCCGCCGCGTCACAAATCGGGCGCGGCCTGGCCGCGCTCCTCCGGCAAAAGGGCGGATCGGTCACCATCAAGATGCGGCCCGAGTCGCTCGGCGAAGTCACCGTCCGAATGACGTTGGATTCGGGAAGAGTCGATGCACGATTCGAAACCGTCACACCATTGGCACGCCGGTTGCTCAATGACACCCTGACCACGCTCCGCTCGGCGCTCGAGGCACAGGGCCTCACCGTCGAACGCCTGAGCGTGGATGAGGAAGCCCGCCCGAACGAGTCCGCGCGGCCGGAGGCCGCCGACGACGATCGGGTGAAGGAGCGTCAGGGCGGATCCGGCGGAGCCGGGGACTCAGCGGGTTCGAAGCGCGGAGAGAGAGATGCAGCCGGGTCGGAGCACCCGGAGACGGACGCCGGAGAAGGCGCGGCGGGACTGCCGCGGCCGGGCGTCGGTCATGTCCTGGCGGAGCCGATCGTCGTGCCGGAAGGAGCCGGCGCGTCAGCGGGCGGAGTCCCGATCATACGACTGCGGCTCAACGCCATCGCCTGATGCGGCGGCGCGGGGTCCTACCTCCAGGGGAGATGTTCGCCCATGGATGCAATCGGTGCGCTCTCGCCGGGCTCCGGATCGCTGTCCACGCGCCCGAGCGCCTTCAGCGAACTCAACTCCGAGGAGTTCGTGAAGATCATCTTTACAGAGCTGGCCAACCAGGATCCGCTCCAGCCCAGCGACTCCAAGGCCCTGCTCGAGCAACTCTCCAGCCTGCGCTCGATCCAGTCGGACATGGACCTGAGCAGCCGACTCGGCACGCTGGTCGCCCAGAACGAACTGGCCTCGGCCTCGGGCCTGATCGGCAAGATCGTCAGCGGCGTCAGCCTCGGTCTGCAGCGGGTGGAGGACATCGTGCAGTCGGTCTCCCGCACGTCGCACGGCGCGATCCTCAATCTGGCGAGCGGTGATCGCGTCGCGATGGGCAGCGTGGACGAAGTGTTCGACGCGCCGGCGTCGGGAGGCGCCCAGTGACCTCGGGCCCGCTCGACCTGCTCAAGCTCCTCGCTTCAGGAACCGCCGGGCCCGACCGCGCGCCCGTCGCCGACCGCTCGGCCGTCACGAGCGCCGACTTCCGCACGCTCCTGGACAAGGCCCAGGCTGGCGAGATCTCGAGCGGCGTCCCCGTCCGCATCCACCGAAACGCCGGAGTCGAACTCACCGCCGAACAGCTCGCGCGCCTCGCCGAGGCGGCCGACAGGGCCGAGGCCCAGGGCGCCACCCGCGCGCTCGTCCTCATCGACGGCCTGGCCCTCAGGCTCGACGTCGGCATGCGCGAGATCACGGGCGCGACCGATCTCGCCGGCGGCAAGGTCCTCACCGGGATCGATGCCGTCATCGATCTCAACACCCGAACGCCGGCGAAAGGGGCCGCCCCCGATGTCCTGCCGGTGCCGCGCCACGACGCCGCCATGAATCCCTCACTGATCTCCATCCTGTCCGATCCACGGGCACGCCGCGACGCCGGCGCCGCCTGACCGCACGCACCGCGCGCACGGTCTAGACCCCGAGTTCATCCGTTCCTCGAGGCACCGACTCCATGGCATCCACCACCGCACTCTTCACGGGCCTGTCGGGGCTCACCGCCCACGCCCGGAACCTCGACGTCATCGGCAACAACATCGCCAACGTCAACACCACGGCGTACAAGTCCAGCCGGCTCGTCTTCTCCAACATGTTCAGCCGGACGGTCTCCGCCGGATCGCCGCCGGAGGCGACCAGCGGCGGCACCAACCCGCACCAGATCGGGCTCGGCGTCGCCATCGCGGGGACACAGCGCGATTTCGGCACCGGCGCCATCAACGCCACCGGCGATGCCCGCGACCTGGCGATCGAGGGCAAGGGACTCTTCGTCGTCGATCGCTCCGGCCAGCAGTTCTACACCCGCGCCGGTTCGTTCCGGCAGAACGCCAGCCAGGAACTCGTCACCATCGACGGCGACAGGCTCCAGGGCTACGGCGTCGACGCCGACTACAACCTCGTCCCGGGCGCGCTCGGCGATATCACCATCCCCATCGGCTCGCTCACCCTCGCCGAAGCCACCGGCGAAGTCCGCTTCCGCGGCAACCTCAAGGCCGACGGCGATCTGCCCACCGTCGGCTCGCGTGTCGACATCGGCGGCACCTCGACCGCCGGTCTCAACCTGATCGCGGGCGCCACCGTGCCGCCCGCCGCCGGCAACATCCTCGAGGGCGGCAGCCTCCTCACCGAGATCGAGGACCCGCTCCTCCCCGGATCCGGCACGAGGCTGCTCACCGCCGGACAGGTGCTCGAGATCAACGGCGCCGAAAAGGGAACTCGCAATATCACGGTCGCCCGATTCACGGTCGGCGCGGCGTCCACCGTCCAGGACTTCATGACGTTCCTGACCGACGCTCTCGGCATCGAGACCGCCGCGGGGGCGAACCCCGACGGATCGATCCCGGGCCTCTCGCTCAACGCGGCGACGGGCGTGCTCTCCATCACCGGGAATCCGGGCTCCGTCAACGACCTGGACATCAAGACCGAGGACCTTCGCCTGCTCGATGCCGCCGGCGCCATCGTCCGCCAGCCGTTCACGACCACCAAGCAGGTGACGGCCGACGGCGAGTCGGTCCGGACGACGTTCATCGCCTACGACTCGCTCGGCGCGCCTGTGACGATCGACCTGGCGATGGTCCTGGACTCCAAGGGTCCGACCGGCACCAGCTGGCGCTACTACGTCGAGTCCGCCGACGACTCCGACCTCGCGACCCGTATCGCCACGGGCACGCTCGCCTTCGACACCGCCGGCCGCCTCACGACAACCGGCGGCGAGACCATCACGATCGATCGCGTCGGCACCGGAGCCGCGACTCCGCTCACGATGCTCCTCACGTTCTCCAACGGAGCCGGCAGCGTGACCGCGCTGTCCGAAGAATCGACCATCGCGGCCATCTACCAGGACGGCTCACCCTTCGGAACGCTCTCCGGCTACAACGTCGACCCCGAGGGATTGATCACGGGCACCTTCTCCAACGGCCTGACGCGCACCCTCGGACAGGTCGCCCTCGCGACGTTCACCAATCAGGAAGGCCTGTTCGACGAGGGCGGCAACCTCTTCCGCGTCGGCCCCGCCAGCGGGCCGCCCCAGATCACCGCCCCGGGTTCGCTCGGCGCCGGACGGATCGTCGGCGGCGCGCTCGAGCTCTCCAATGTCGACCTCAGTCAGGAGTTCATCAAGATGATCCTCACGTCGACCGGCTACACCGCGTCGTCCCGGGTCATCCGAACCACCGACGAACTCATCCAACAGCTCCTGGTTCTGGGCCGATAACCAGCGACGGCCGGGGCGGACTCCCCAATCGTCAAGGATCCAAAGAAGCCGGCCCGATTCTGTCCCGGCCGGGTCGACAAACTGTCCGGTCGGAGGAAAGGATCGACGGGAGGCCAAGCCATGCGCGCTCGATCGATGTACGCACCGCTGCTCGCCCTGCTCGCCCTTGCGCTCTCGGTGGCCGTCGCCGGGCTTGTCTCGGGCGACGCCGATCTCGCGGCAATGTTCCGCCTGGTCTTCATCGCGACCGCCGCGGTGGCCCTCGCTTTCCCGATCGTCCGCGTCTTCCGCCTCGATCAGCGCCTCGTGCTCATCCTTTTCCCCTCAAGGCGAGACCCGGAGGCCGCCAACACGACCCTCGTCAACGCGGCGGAACAATCCGCGAATCGCGGCGAGAACGGTCTGGCCGAGCTCGCCGCCGCCGCCCATGACCGTCTTCTCGGAGACGGGCTCCGTATGGTCGTGGCCCGCGTCGAGGCCGCGCGGATCCGCCAGGTTCTCGAGCAGAGGCTGGACGCGGCCCTCCAGCGCCGCTCCGCCCTGCGATCCGCGATCGGCGTCGTCGCGCGTGCCGCGCCCGCCCTCGGGATCATCGGCCTCGTCGCCTGTACGACGCTCCTCGCCGCAGCCGTGACCGCCCCAGCCGCCGCCTGGGGGACTCTCCCCGCGATCGCCGCCGCCGGGGTCATGCTCTGCCTCCCGTTGATCGTCTTCGCCGTCCCCATGCAGGACTCGCTCGCCCGCCGCGACGCGATGGAGACGCTCGTCGGGACGATGATCATCGAGGGCCTGGCCGCCATCCGCGACGGCGAGCACCCCCGCGCCGTCGAACGCCTCCTCCGACGCCTCCTTCCGCCCGTCGAGCAGCCGATCACTTCCGCCTCCGCCGCCGCCTGATCCCGAGGTTATCCGGACCTGGGTCGGCGCCAGAGAGATCGGGGCGAGAACGGATCTGAGGCCTGGGAAGGCGGGGAGACTCGCCCGCAGGGCCAATCGCGCCGCCTCCATGATCCCCGCCCGACCTCGCGCCGATGAGCCCATGGCGCCCCGGGAGTGCCCGAGGTGCCCGACTGGAGGAGGGGGCGATGGCCGAGGAAGCAAAGGTAGAAGCGACGCCGACCAAGAAGGGACCGTCGCTCAAACTCATCATCGTGATCGCCGGCCTGATGGTCGTCGAGGCCGTCGGTGTCATCTTCCTCGTCGGGATGCTGGGGCCCAAACCCCAGTCCGCCGTCGCGGAAGTCCACGGCGAAGACGGCGCCGAGCAGCAGTCCTCGGTCGAGATCGAACTCGTCGACGAGCGGTTCCAGAACATGCAGACCGGAAGGGTCTGGATCTGGGACATGAAGATCTTCCTGAAGGTCAAGAAGAAGAACGCGGAGTTCGTCAAGGGTGAGCTCGAGCAGCGCAACGCCGAGATCCTGGAAGGCATCTCCCAGATCGTCCGTCGCGCCCAGCACAGCCACCTCAAGGAGCCGGAGCTGACGACGCTCAGCCGCCAGTTCGCCGCCTACCTCGACAAGTCGCTCGGGAAAGACCCCGACGGGAACAGCCGCATCGAGCGCATCCTCATCCCCAAGTGCAAGGGGATGCAGTTCGAGTCGTAACGAGCCCTTGTAGCCCCTCGCGCGCGAAGAACGATCGGACGACGCGCGCAACTTCTGCGCGCCCGCGCAGGAACTCCCGAAAACTATCGACGTTCGTGCGCGATGTCCGATGGACCCGCACATCGTGCCCGCTTGTGCGCGCCGGGCATGGCAATTCCTGCGCGTCGCGCACACGGGACGGCAGGAGTCGCCCCGATCAGTCGAGCCATGGAGGGCGTTCGATGGCACAACAGCCTCCGCAGAAAGATGGAGCGGAGCCGAACCCGGCCGAGCCCAGCGCGCAGCAGATGGCCGATGACGCGCTCCGTGCCGCCGAATCCGCCGTCTCGGGCCTCGGGAGCGACCCCCACAGCGCGCCCACCGAGGCCGACCTCGCCGCCCTGCAGGCCGCCGGCGCCGCCGCCGCGGGCGCCAAGGCCGCCGCGGACTCCGGCGCCCTCCCGTTCTCCCCGCCCGCCTTCGACAAGGGCGACCGTGCCGAGGCGGCCAAGGGCATCGATCTTCTTTCCGACGTCAACCTGAACGTCAAGATCGAACTCGGCCGCACCCGCATGCTCGTCGAAGACGTCCTCAAGCTCTCCGAGGGCGCCGTCATCGAACTCGACAAGCTCGCCGGCGACCCCGTCGAGGTCTACGTCAACGACCGCCCCGTCGCCAAGGGCGAGGTCCTCGTGCTCAACGACAACTTCTGCGTCCGAATCAACGAGATCATCGGAGATCCCGAGTCCCAGGCCGCCGAGAAGCGGGCCTCCTGAGGACCCCTCTGTTCATCCCCCGGGGCGGAGTCCCCGGTTGCCGATCGCCAGGAAGGCGCCGTGAGTTCAGCACAGCACAACGCACTCCGCCCGCCAAGCATCCTCCATTGGGCGGTGGCCGCTCTTCTCGCCCTCGCGGTCGTCACTCCGGTTCATGCCCAGACCGCCTACGGACCCGGCGTCGAGTCGCCCGCGTCCGTAGCGGGCCGTGAAGCCGCGATCCCGCTGGGCACGCCCCGCCCCTCTCCCCTCAACCCGAACGGATCGGCCCAGGACGCCGCGCCCGTGGGCGGCTGGCTCTCACGCACCATCTGGTCCCTCGGCGGCGTGGTCGGGCTCGTCATCGCCATCGCCGCCCTGACCCGCGCCGTCGCCAAGCGCCACGGCGGGCTCCGCTTCGCCCTCACCGCCGGCGGCCGCGCACCCGCCGGCCTCCTCGAGATCCTCGGACGCTACCCCGTGGGCCGCGGCACCACGCTGGTCCTGCTCCGTCTGGAACGCCGCATCCTCTTGCTCTCTCAATCCGGCGGCGGACGTCTCGGCGCCGGCGCGGGTTTCTCGACGCTCTGCGAGATCACCGACCCCGAGGAGGTCGCCGCCATCCTCGTCGGTTGCCGCGACGCCGAGGGCGAGTCGATGGCCGCCCGCTTCAAGACCCTGCTCTCGGGCTTCGACAAGGGCATGGCCGACGCCGATCCCGAGAACGACGCCGGCCGCCGCTCCGCGACCACCAGCGCGGGCGACCGTTCTGAACTCTGGGACACCGATCGCGCGAACATCCCCGTCGTCGACCTGACGAGGCGGGCCCCCGTCGAAGGCGGCTCGATCTCCTCGCTCCGCCGCCGCCTCGACGCCATGCGCTCCGGCGGATCAACGGGAGGGCGCGCGTGAGAGCCGCGATGATCATCCTCCTGCTCGCGGCGCTCCTCGTCCCCGCGCACGCCGCGGCACAGGAGCTCTACGGTCCGCCCGCCGCCGGTTCGCCCGTGCCCGTCCAGCCGGGCCTGCTCATCGGCGCGCCCGACAGCCTCAACCCGATCTCGATGCTCGCCGGAGCGGCCGATCTCCTCGACCGCGGCTCCGAGAGCACGCCCTCACCCGGCGCCGGACGCACCGCGGGCCTCTCCGCCGTGACCAACGTCATGCTCCTGCTCACGGTGATCACGCTCGCCCCGTCGATCATCCTCATGACGACCTGCTTCGTGCGCATCCTCGTGGTCCTCGCCCTGCTCCGGCAGGCCATCGGCGCCGCGACCCTCCCGCCCTCGCAGGTCATCATGGCCCTCGCCCTCTTCATGACCATGCTCGTCATGGCCCCGACCGTCGACCGCGTCTACAACGAGGCCGTCGTCCCCTACCAGCAGGGCGAGATCACCGACTACGACACCCTCTGGGACCGCGCCAAGCAGCCCTTCCGCGACTACATGTTCGGCCAGATCGAGGCGACCGGGAACTGGACCAGCCTCTACGCCATCCTCGCGTACCGCGGCATCGACACCAGCAAGCCGGAGAACCTCTCCCGCGCCGACGTCGACATGGTCTCGCTCGTACCCGCCTACATGCTCAGCGAGCTCAAGACCGGGTTCCTCATGGGCTTCCGCGTCTACCTGCCGTTCCTCGTCATCGATATCGTCATCGCCACGATGCTCATCTCCATGAGCATGATGATGCTCCCGCCGGTGCTCATCAGCCTCCCCTTCAAGCTCCTCCTCTTCGTCCTCGTCGACGGTTGGGCCCTCATCGTCGGCAGCCTCATGCACAGCTTCGCCCGCGTCGAGCCCGGGCACGCCCTCCTCGACGGCTCGCTCCTCGCGCCGATCCTCGCCGCGGCGGGGGTCGCGACATGACCACGGAGACCCGCCCGTGAGCTACGACGACAACGCGCTCAACCTCGTGCGAGACATGCTCCTCCTGACGCTCAAGATCGCCGCGCCGATCCTCCTGGCCGGCGTCCTCATCGGCCTCCTCGTCAGCATCATCCAGTCCATCACCTCCATCCAGGACCAGACGATCACCTTCGTCCCCAAGATCGTCGTCATGATCGTCGTCGCCGCGCTCCTCATGCCCTGGATCGTCCAGCGCCTCACCGAGTACGCCACCGAGCTCTTCATGCTCTTCAACGGTTCGACCTGATGACCCCGGCACAACCCCATGCCCACGCTCGAGCCGCTGATCTCGAACCTCGTCCCCTTCATGCTGGTCGCCGCGCGCTTCGGCGGGCTCTTCATCTTCACGCCGCTCCTGGCCAACCGCCTCTTCCCGCGCCGCTTCCGCGTCATGCTCGCCGTCACCATGGCCGCCGCCGTCTACCCCGGCGTCCCCGACTCCGTGCAGGTCGCCCCGACGGTCGACCTCGTCTCGCTCCTCCCCCTCGTCGTCAGCGAGTTCCTCATCGGCCTGACGATGGGCTTCATCGCCGCGTCGCCCATGTTCGCGCTCGACCTCGCCGGCTACGTCATCGGGCACCAGATGGGCCTGGCCCTCGCCCGCGTCTACAACCCCGACACGGAGGCCGACACGGACGTCGTCGGCCAGTCGCTCATGTACCTCGGTCTCGGCGCCTTCGTCGGCATGGGAGGGCTCGAGGTCCTCTTCCTCGCGCTCAACTCCACCTTCGCCCAGGTCCCCATCGGCGCCTTCGCGGTCGACCGCGTCCCGCTGGACGCCATCGTGGGCGTCCTCTCGTCCGGATTCGAACTCGCCCTGCGCGTCGCCGCACCGGCCCTCGCCATGATCACCCTCGTCATGATCGGGATGGGCTTCGTCATGAAGTCCATGCCGCAGATCAACGTCCTCAGCGTCGGTTTCACCGTCAAGATCCTGTGCGGGCTGGCCGTCCTGATCGCCTCGCTCGCGACCATCCAGCAGGTCGCCGGCGAGGAGATCGTCTCCGTCCTCAACGGGATCCTGCACTGGGGCCGAACGATCGAGTAGCACACGGAGGCCGGGCCGATGGCCGAAGAACTCGGTGAGAGAACAGAACAACCGACCGCGCGACGACGCAGCGAAGCCCGTGGGCGCGGCCAGGTCGCCAAGAGCCAGGACCTCTCCTCGGCCATCGAGCTCTCGGGCGCCGTCATCATCGTCGCCCTCTTCGGGGGCACCGCGGTGACCGTTCTCGCCGGCGTGATGCGCCGCGTCCTGTCCGGTCAGCTCCCGGGCGAACCCCTCGACTCCTCGAGCGTCTGGGCCGTCGTCACGTGGGCGGCGCGGGAGTCGGCGTGGCTGCTGATTCCCGCGCTGCTCCTGATGTTCGCCATCGCCTGCGCCGCCCAGTACATGCAGGTCGGCGCCCTGTGGACCACCAAGCCCCTCTCCCCCAAGTTCGAACGGCTCAACCCCGTCGCCGGCATCAAACGGCAGTTCAGCCGACGCCAGCTCGTCAAGACCGCTGTCAACTCCGTCAAGCTCTTCTTTGTCGTCCTGGTCTGCGTGCTGGTGATCCGGCGGCAGCTCCCGACCCTCATCTCGCTGCCCCGCCTCGAGACCGCGCCCGCCCTCTACATGATCGCCCTGCTCGCCTTCGAACTCGTCCTCTGGCTCCTGCCCCTCCTCCTCGTCATCGGCCTCATCGACTGGATCTACCAGCGCTGGCAGCAGACCGCGGACCTCAAGATGACCAAGCAGGAAGTCCAGGACGAACGCCGCTCCTCCGAAGGCGACCCGGAGGTCAAGCGCCGCCGCCACCGCATGGCCCACGAGATCGCCCTCCAGCGCATCCAGAGCGATGTCCCCAAGGCCGACGTCATCGTCACCAACCCGACCCACTTCTCCGTCGCCCTCCGCTACGACCCCGCGCGCATGAACGCCCCCCGTGTCGTCGCCAAGGGCGCCGACCACATGGCCTTCCGCATCCGCGTCGTCGCCGGAATCCACAAGGTCCCGATCGTCGAACGGCCGCCCCTCGCCCGCGCCCTCTTCTTCGCCGTCGAGGTCGGGCAGGAAATCCAGCCCGAGCACTTCGAGGCCGTCGCCGAAGTCCTCGCCTACGTCTACCGCATCGCCGGTCGCGCCGCCTGATCTGAGGAGACCCCGCCCTGGCCGCCAGCCCACTGCCCCCGATCCTCCGGCCCGCCGGCTCGAAAGTGCCGGCGTGGGTCTACAAGCTGCGCGAGTACCGCGGCCTCGTCGTCCCCGTGGGGTTTGTCTCGCTCCTGGCCGTCATCCTCATCCCGCTCCCGCCCTTCCTGATGGACATCCTGATCTGCGGGAACATCAGCCTCGCCGTCATCATCCTCCTGACGACGATCTACATGGACCACCCGCTGGACTTCAGCGTCTTCCCCTCGCTCCTCCTCGCCACCACCCTCCTCCGCCTCGTCCTCAACATCGCCTCCACCCGCCTCGTCCTCTCCGCCGACGCCGCCACGCCGGAAGAGGCCATGTACACCGCCGGGCACGTCATCGCCGCCTTCGGAAACTTCGTCGCCGGAGACTCCCTCTTCGTCGGCGTCGTCATCTTCTCCATCCTCGTCATCGTCCAGTTCGTC
>CAZMPE010000033.1:0-13228 GCA_964567955.1 uncultured Phycisphaeraceae bacterium
TCCCCCCGGCGAGGAATGCAAAAAGCAACACCAAACCGATAGCGCTGCGCATCGGAAGGCCTCCCTGTCTTGTCTCTTCCTCCCCTCACCCGGCACACCCAGAATACCGCTCGGCCCCTCCTTCATGCAAAGAAAATCTCACGAGTCCCGGAGGCGGTCTCCCAGGTCTCCCACCACCACCCTTCCGGCCGGCCCAAAAGTCCCCTCAAACCCTACTCCTTCACCGCCTCCACTACCTTCCTGTACAACTCCCCCTGCGCCTGCCCGCCCGCGTGCCACCGCCACACCACGACAAGCTCGTGTTCCGGGTCGATCCAGATCGAGTTGTTCCCGGCGCCGAGCGCCGCGTAACTCGTCTCCGGCACATCGGGCCACCGGTTCTCTGTGTTGAGCCACCACAGGTACCCGTACCCCTTGCTCACGCCCTGCTGGCTCGTCGCCGCGCGGATCCACGATTCCGACACGATCCGCTTTCCCGCCCATTCGCCGCCACGCTGCATCAGCAGCCCGAACCGCGCGTGGTCCCGCGTGCTCATCCACAGCCCGCCGCCCCAGCGCGTCCCGCCGCTCACCGACGTCATCGGCGCCCCGTTCACATCCACCGCCGAGTTCGCGTAGCCGTGATAGACCCATGTCCCCGATGACCCGATCGGGTCCATGATCTCCGTCTTGAGCACCTCCGGCAGCGGCCGCCCCCACACCTTCATCAGCGACAGCGACATCCGGTTGATCCGCACGTCGTTGTACTCGTAGAACGTCCCCGGCTCGTGCAGTTCCCGCGCCCGCCGCTCCCCCCGCCCGAACTCCTCCGCCCCGATGAACGTGTGCGGCTTGTCAAACAGTGTCCCCTCCCACTCGCTCGTCTGCGTCAGGTGGTGCGCCCACGTGACTTTCGCGTTGTGCGCCGAGTCGTACCCGCCGTCGGTGATCAACGCCCCCACCGGATCGTTCACGCTCCCGATCAGACCGCGATCCGCCGCTACCCCTACCAGCGTCGACAGGTAGCTCTTGGCCACGCTGTACGTCGGATCGGCCGCCGCCGTATCTCCCCACTCCGCCACGATGTAGCCGCGCCGCAGGATCACCCCGTTCGTCAGCGCCCGCGTCGTCGGCACCGGCCCCAGCGGCCGCCCGAATGTCTCCGCCTGCGTGGAGAAGTCCCGCGGCATCGAAGTCTCCTGGGTCTTCGCCCATTCGACCGCCGCGGCCACAAGCGCATCGTCCATCCCCACCTGCGACGGCCGGCGGGCTTCCCATTCCCCCGCGGGCGGAAAGTACGACCCCGCCTGCCCGAACGCCCCCGCTCCGAACAGAAACACACAGGCGACCGCTCGAATCAGCCATGGCATTCTCATGGGGTCCAGTCTACAGGGCTTTGGGGATTTCCATTTGAGCGATCTGCTTTGTGCTTTGTGCTTTGAACTTTGTGCTTTCTCCTGTTCTTTCTCTTCCGTTCCCCCTCCTCCCACTCTAAAATCCCCAAGCGGAGGATGCCGGGCGCCGCCCGAAAGGAGACCACCATGAAGCTCGCCCTCTGTGCCCTGCTTGTCGCCGCGTCGGCCGCCTCCGCCGACATCGTCCGTTTCACATTCACCGGCACGTTCACGATGGACGTCGGGCCGATCGCGGCGCCCATAGCGGTCGGCAGCCCCTACACCTTCGTCTACGATTTCGATACCACGACACCCGACCTCGACCCGTCGCCCAACTTCGGGGACTACGCCGGCGCCATCAAGGCCGCCACCGTCACCAGCACCGGCTTCCAGTTCAGCGCGGCACCCGGCAACATCAGCGTCCTCAACGACGGCTTCGCCGGAGACACCTATAGCGCCGGTATCGCCGACGCCGTCCGCTGGGCCAACATCGGCATGACCGACTTCTCCTCCGGCGCCTTCCAGGGCGACCCCCTCCCCGACAATCTCGTCCTCAGCCAGTTCAACGTCCGCCAGTTCTCGCTCCACCAGGACGTCGGCCCCGCCTACTGGGAAGTCCGCGGCACCGTCACCACCTTCTCCCGCGTCGTCCTGCCCGCCTGCTACGCCGACTGCAACGGCGACAGCGTCCTGAACATCGCCGACTTCGGCTGCTTCCAGACGAAGTTCGCACTCCAGGACCCCTACGCCGACTGCAACATGGACGGGCTCCTCAACATCGCCGACTTCGGCTGCTTCCAGACCAAGTTCGCCCTCGGCTGCCCATGAGCGCCAGCACTCCCGGCCGGCGGTCCCCGCTAAACTTCCCCGACCCCACGGAGAAGCCCGAGTGACCACCGCCCCCGCTTCACGCCTCGACCTCACCGCCGACCAGCTGCGCGCCCACCCGGCGATGCAGAAGCCCTGGTACTACAGCATCGAGCTCCTCCCCGGCTTCTACACCGACGGCCGCGGCCACCGCAACGTCGCCCTCACCCGCCGCCTCATCCGCAACACCGGCGTCGAGGGGCACACCTGCATCGACCTCGGCATCGTCGAGGGGCTCGTCACCAGCGTCCTCGCCAAACGCGGCGCCGCGAGCGTCGTCGGCTACGACCGCCTCACCCAGTGGCGCGACCGCGTCTCGCTCGTCAAGGCCGCCATGGGCGTCGACTTCGATCACATCACCGGCATCAGCCTGGCCGAACTCCCCGCCACGCTCCGCCAGACGCAGCGCGACGTCGCCGACATCGTCGTCTTCTCCGGCGTCCTCTACCACATGGTCGATCCCATGGCCGGTATCGCCATCGCCCGCGGCATGGTCCGCAACGGCGGCATCCTCATTCTCGAAACCTCCGGCATCCTCGGCCCCGAGATGGGCATGTTCTTCAACGCCGAAGGCCGCTTCAACGACAAGGACGGCACCACGTTCTGGCTCGCCACCGCCCCCTGCCTCGAGTACATGCTCCGCCTCTACCGCCTCCGCCCGATCGACTGCGCCTACATCAAGAACAGCCGCCCCCCCACCGGCGGACGACAGGTCGGACGCATCGCTATCGCCTGCCGCGCCGTCGACGAGTGCGTCGCCGCCGCGGATGACGCCTGGATGCCCCTCCCCCGCAAGCTGGATTTCGAGCAGTTCCTCGACTGGAAGCGCCTCGCCAGCGACCGGCCCCCGGTCCCGTACACCAGCGACAACCCCGACCTCGTCCTGCGCCCGGACACCGGCACCGTCGATGTCTGGAAGACCATCTCCACCACGCCCGAGTGCCCCTCGCCCCCCGAGATGGTCCGCCTCGCCCTCGGCGCCGCCTCCTGACGCCGCTACCGTGGGCCCACCCGAATCAGGACGGAGCCACGCATGACCTACGTCTACCTCGCCCTCGCCGTCGTCTTCGAAGTCGGCTGGGCCGTCGCCATGAAGCTCTCCAACGGCTTCACCAGGGGGCCCGCCACCGCCGCCACCCTCGTCCTCTACATGCTCAGCCTCGGCGCCCTCACCATGGCCGTCAAGAAACTCGACGTCGGCGCGGCGTACGCCGTCTGGGCCGGCCTCGGCGCGGCGATCATCGCCATCATCGGCATCTACTACTTCAAGGAAAGCGCCCCACCGCTCAAGGTTGTGTCGCTTGTTCTCGTCGTCGTCGGCATCGTCGGGCTCAACATCTCCGACATGGGCCGGTAGACTTGAACACCGGGTGGTATAGGCCTCCGGCCTGTCGGATCAGTCCTCGATGTCCGCGCTCCCCGGACCCCCGTCAGTCGTCATCTTCCTCCAGCCTGAGTTTCGCCAGCAGCCTGCCGATTCCGTCCCCCCCGATCTCGACAATCGCGCCCTGCCCGGTCCGCATCTCGCACGCGTCGCCGCGCAGACCCCGCACCAGCGCCGCCAGCAGGTCCTCCATCGTCGGGTTGTGCCCCACGAGCGCCACCGGCCCGCCCTCGAGGCCCTCGATCACCCCCAGGGCGTCCGCCGCCGATCGCCCCGTCTCGATCGCCCGTTCCCGACGCAGTGTGCAACCGATCTCCTCGCGGATCAGCCGCGCCGTCTCCGCCGCACGCACGATCCCGCTCGTCAGGATCAGCCCCGGCTTCTCCGCCCGGCCGGCCAGCGTCCGCCCCAGCCACCGCGCCTGACGCTCGCCTCGCTCCGTGAGCGCCCGGTCCGCGTCGCGTCCCGAGGGCGACTGCTTCGCCGCCTTCCCGTGCCGTATGAGAATCACGATCATCGCGCCGCTCCCGGGCCGCCCCGGGGGCATCGTACCCGCAACGACTACCGCTGCGGCGTGTTCGGCTTGTCGCTCTTGCTGAACGGGTCTTCGGGCACCGCCTCGCGCGTCACCACCACCTCGACCCGCTGATTGTGCGCATCCGCCCCGCGATCGTACGAGAACGGGATCCGCCGGTCGTTGTCGCCGCTCGCGATCAGCCGCAGTTGCTCTCCCTTCAGCCCCTGCGCGATCAGCACCTCCGACACCGTCCGCGCCCGCCCGAACGCCAGGTTCATCCCCTTGTTGAAGTCCTGGAACGTCTCCGAAGGGCTCGCGTGACCGCGGATCTCGACGACGAACCGAATGCCGCGGATCGACTGCGCGATCTCCTCCGCGATCCGCCTCCCCGCCGGCGACAGCGCCGTCGTGTTGTCGTCGAAGGGGATCGTCCCGCCGAGATTCGCGTACTCCTGCGGCCGGACCGACGGGTCCACCGCCGGGTCGCCGCCCGTCGACGATTCGTCGGACTCGATCTGCGCGTCCCGCTCACGGATCCGCCGCCGCAGCGACGCCTCGCCCGGGTCGCTCGACGTCAGGTCGATCGGGCTGTTGAACGCCGCCCGCAGGCCGATCACGAAATCGAGCATCTTGTCCTCGTTCGGCAGCGGGTTGCCCGTCTCGCCGCCCATGCCGCCCTGCGCCGGCTTCGGCATGTTCATCGCCAGCAGAATGACGAAGAAGCCCATCAGCAGCACGACGTTGTCCGCGAACGAGATAAGCCATTCCGGCGCACCCTCGTGCTCCTCATGGCCGCCGCCGCCGTGACCGCCATGACCCCCTCCGCCATGGCCCTCGGAGGCGTGCGCCGCCTTGTCGCCGTGTTCCTCTGTGCGTTCGTGCTCGGCCATGGTGCGCGCCTACGCCGCCTTCAGCTTCGTGCGGACGGTCTGCGGGATGAACGCCAGCATCTTGTCCTGCGTCACCCGCGGGTTGTCCCCGGCCTGGATCGACAGGATGCCCTGCAGCATCATCTCGCGGTTCACGATCTCCTCGCCCGAACGGATACCCAGCTTGTCGCCGATCGGGCCCGCGATCGCGTTCGCCACGATCGCCCCGTACATCGTCGCCACCACCGCGATCGCCAGCATGCGCCCCAGCGAACTGATATCCGCGCTGCCCAGGTTCCCGAACAGACCGACCTGCCCGATCAGCGTCCCGACCAGCCCGTACCCGGGGCCGTACACCTTGATCAGGTCAAAGAACTTCTTGCCCGCCTTGTGGCGGTCCTGCATCGCGATCAGCTCGAGCCGCAGCGTCGATTCGATCGTGCTCGGGTCCACGCCGTCGACCGCCATCTTCAGCCCCGACGACAGAAAGGAATCGTTGAGCTTCTCGATCTCCGACTCGAGCGCCAGGATCCCGTCCTTCCGCGCCTTGTCGCTCAGCGTCGCCATCACCGAAACCACCTGCGCCGGCGCCATCGTCTTGTTGAACATGAACCGCCGGCAGTAGCTCGGAACCATCTTCAGCTTCTCGAGCGGCATCGCCATGAACACGACGCTGATGCTCCCCCCGCCCACCATGAGGACGCCCTCGAGCGAGTAGAACATCAGGAAGTTGCCGTGCGACACCTCGACAAACACGATGCCGAGGCACGTGAGCCCGATGAGCACGCCGATCAGACTGGCTTTGTCCACCGTTGAGCCGCCTCTCGCACTGGCCGCGATCCCCCCCAGTCCCCCGGTGCGGGCGCGGTTCCGTTTTCGGACATCGGCGAGCCGCCCCACGGGCTGAAATCAACCCATCCGCCGCGTGCGACCGCAACCCGACCGAACCCGCGCAGCCCGCCCACACCGCACATCCGACGGCCCTGCCGGCCCGCCCCGCGGCACCGCCCGGAACCACCCGTTATCGGAGCCCCCGCGCCCCACATACGATCCCGCATGCGCCAACTGACGCTCATCACCACCGGCGGGACCATCGCCAAGACCTACGACGAGGCCACCGGACGCCTCGAGAACCGCGCCCTCCGCGACAAGAACGGCTCCGTCGTCGCCCGCATGCTCCGACGCCTCCGCCTCGAGGACACCAGCGTCCGCATCGTCGAACTCATGAGCAAAGACAGCCTCGAGATGACCGACGACGACCGCACCCGCGTCCTCGAAGCCGTCCGAGAGACCCATAACGCCGAAACCGGCCCCGTCGCCGTCGTCATCCTCCACGGCACCGACACCCTCTGCCAGACCGGCGAACGCCTCGCCGCAGGGCTCGCCAAGGACGCCCTCCGCGGCCCCGTCGTCCTCACCGGCGCCATGCGCCCCTTCGAGATGAAACGCTCCGACGCCTTCCAGAACCTCACCGAGGCCTGCCTCGCCGCCGGCATCCTCGCCCCCGGCGTCTACTGCGCCGCCCACGGACGAGTCCTCAAGTTCCCCGGCGTCAAAAAGGACCGCGACCGCGGCACCTTCGTCGGCGGCGCCCCGCTCTAGCCGCCCATCAGCGACCGCACAGCCTCCTCGGCCGATCGCGTCACCCGCTCCCAACCCGCCCGGTCGCCGGGCACATCCGCGAACGTCAGCGCCGGGCCGATCCGCACACGGATCTTCCGCGGCCGCGGCAGGACCGCCGTCCGCGGCAGCGCCCCGAACGCCCCCTCGATCCCGCACGGGATCACCGGCACCGGCGTCCCCGCGACCAGCATCCCCAGCCCCGGCTTGAACCTCAGGAGCGACCCGTCGGGGCTCCGCCTCCCTTCAGGGAACAGGATGAACGCGCACGGGTCCCCGACCAGCCGCGTCCGCAGATCGTCCAGCGCGTGCCGCCCGACGCAGTGCCGCCACATCGGCAGCGCATTCAGAAACGCCGCCGCCAGCACCGTCCGCACCGGCGTCTCGAAGAACACATCCCCCGCCGCGATCGGGAACATCGTCCGGCGCGCCCGCCACGGCACCGCCGCCGCGAGCACCAGCGCATCAAGATGACTGGCGTGGTTCGCGATCAGCACGAACGGAGGATCCGCCGGCAGGTGCTCGCGCCCCTCGATCCGCAGCCGGTGCCACACCGCGAAGTACGCGCCGCACGCCGCGGCCCACGCCCGATGCGCCGTCCGCCCGACCAGCCCCGGCTCGCGCCGCGTGCTCCCCAGGCGCGCCCCCATCGGCATGCCCAGGTCCCGCGCCGGTCGCAGGTCCCAGTCGCGCACGTCAGCCCCCGCCCGTCATGATCCGCGTCGCAGCCATCATCTCAAACCCCCGGAAGTACGCGATGTAATGGTACACGGCCGGTGCCACAAGAATGAGACTGTCGAAACGGTCCAGCAGCCCGCCATGCCCGGGGATCGTCGCCGCGAAGTCCTTGATCCCGAGGTCCCGCTTGATCGACGAGAGCATCAGGTCCCCGAACTGGCCCCCGACGCTGACGATCAGCCCCAGCGCGCCCAGGTGCAGCCAGTGATCCACCGGCGTCCCCTCAAAGACCAGGTGCCCGAGCACCGCGACCAGCGGCGTCGTCAGCACGATAGCCCCGATGCTCCCGGCCCACGTCTTCCCCGGGCTCGTCTGGGGCGCCAGCTTCCGCTTCCCGAACAGCCGGCCCGAGCAGAACGCGAAGACGTCGTTGAGCTCCACCGTCAGCAGCAGCATCAGCAGGAACGGCCGGTAGCCGCCGTCGTTGGCCACGTACCCCAGGTGCCCCAGGCACGTCCCGAAGAACGCGAACCCGAAAACCGCCAGCCCCGTCCGCTGGATGAACCCCTTGGGCCGGTCCTCCACCACCGCCACCGCCGCGATCAGCACAACCGTCAATGGAAAGAGCGCCACGAAGAACCCGTACCAATGGTCCGCCGCCGCGAACGTCACCGCCACGATCCCGGCAACGACCATGATCCCGACATAACGCTCGCGGAACAGCCCCGTCGCCCGCGCAAACTCGCGGTAGCACAGCAGGCTCAGCACCCCCACCGCCCCGATCGTCCACGCCGCGCCCAGCAGCACCGGCCCGACCATCAGCGGCGCCAGCACGCACCACGAGATCGTCCGCTTCCACAGCTCGCGCCGCGTCGACTCCCCGAGCCTCCGCGAGAGCGCCAGGATCACGACCGGCGTCAGCAGCAGCACCGCCGCGATCGCCGCGACGATCCCCACCGTGACCGGGTGGTCAAAGGCGTGTTCCCAGCCGAACAGCCGCTCGCGGGTCTCCTGTGTCACGCGGGCGCCTCTCCGAGTGTCGAGGCGATCGCTCGCAGGCGACGCACCACCGTCACCACGCACCCCGCGACGATGACGGCCAGCACAACGCCGGGCAGGCCCCAGCCGTCGCCCCACACCGGCCGCCACGCCGCCGGCGCCGCGCCCATGTACACCGCGACCGCCGTCACCAGCGCCATCCGCTGCTGCTTGGCCATCGGGCCGCGAAAATCGTTGGCCGCGCCCGCCGCTTTCCCCAGCGTCCGCACGTACGCCGTGATCACCGCGCACAAGGCCGCCACAAACCCGAGCCACGGCGCGCTCCCCGCAACGTACCCGAGCCCCGCCAGCGTCGCCGCGTCCGAGACCCGGTCGGGCGCCTCGTTGTACAGCTCCCCCACGCGCGACGCCCGCCCCGACGCGATCGCCACCATCCCGTCCAGCAGGTTCGCCAGCAGCCGCATCTGCACCAGCCCCGCCGCCGCGATCCAGAAGACGCGCTCCCATTCCGGCCACCGCGCCGTCGCCGCCAGCGACAACCCCGCCCCGATCCCGAAGAACATCCCCGCCATCGAGATCGCGTTCGGCGAGACCCGGCGCGCCGCCATCCACGCCGCCAACCGCTGAAAAACCCTCAGCCCGCGCGCCGCGATCGGCCGCCGGTCCTTCTCGGGATCGTGCGAGAGGTTCTTCATCGTCCCATCAGGTACATGCCGGCGATCAGCAGCGCCATCCCGGCGACATGGACGGGACGGATGGGAACCCCGAACGCCGCCCACGCGATCAGCGCTCCCCACACGAACGTCGTCGCATACAGCGGGTACAGAACCGCCATGCTCCCGCCGCGCTTGAAGGCCGCGACGAACAGCACCATCACCGCCACATAGCACACCACGCCCCCGAGCAGCCGCGGATTGGCGACGTACGACCACGCGTCCGAAGCCCGGTCCGCCCCGGCCTTGTACAGGTATTGACCGACCGCGCCCAGAAGCGCCGCCGCAAGGAACATCAGGATCGAGGAGGCCGGCGTCTTCACGCTGGCCATTATCGGCCGAAGGGAGGGTCAGCCCTTGATCGCGGTCACCTTCACGCTCGTGTAGCGCTGGCGGTGACCGGTCTTGCGCTTGTAGCCCTTCTTCGTGCGGAACTTGTGGATGTCGAGCTTCTCGCCCATCACCACCGGCTCGACCACCTCCGCGGTCACGGATGCGCCCTTGACGTACGGCGTCCCCAGCTTCGCCTTGCCGTCGGCCGTCGAGCCGCCCGGCTCGCCCACGGCCAGCACCAGGTCAAACGTCACCTTGTCCCCGGCCTTGGCCTCGCCGCCGCCGAGAAGGTCGATCAGAACGGTCTCGCCCTCGAACACCTTGCGCTGAGACCCGGATTCTTCAATGATCGCGTACATGGGAAACACCTCGCAACCGCGCCGGATTCGGGGCGGGCGTGGCCCGTCTTGGGGGCCCGTCCGGCATCGGGGGCGGAATAGTAGGCCCCACCCCCGTCATGGTCTCAGGGTCCCCTCAAACAGCCTCAGAATCCGGGCGTACTCGTCCCGCCAGCTCGACGGCCGGACAAACCCGTGCGCCTCGACCGGATACGCCGCCACCTCCCACCCGTCCTTGCCCAGCTCGATCAGCCGCTGGGCCAGCCGCACCGTGTCCTGGAAGAACACGTTGTCGTCCTGCATCCCGTGGCAGATCAGCAGCGGCCTGCTCAGCCCCGCGGCGAACTCGATCGGGCTCGACGCCAGGTACGCCTCGGGGTCCTCGGTCGGCGTGTTCAAGATGTCCGACGTGTACCCGTGGTTGTAGTGGGCCCAGTCCGTCACCGGCCGCAGCGCCGCCCCGCACGCGAACAGGTCCGGCTCCCTGAACAACGCCATCAGTGTCAGGAACCCCCCGTACGACCCGCCGTAGACGCCGACACGCGCCGGATCCACGCCCCTGTTCGCCGCCAGCCAGGCGACGCCGTCGGCGAGGTCCTCGAGCTCGGGCGTCCCCATCCGCCGATAGATCGCCGTCCGCCAGTCCCGCCCGTACCCGGCCGAAGCGCGATAGTCCATGTCCAGCACCACGTACCCGCGCTCCACGAGCAGCGTGTGGAACATGAACTCGCGGAAGTAGCTCGACCACCCCTTGTGCGCGTTCTGCAGATACCCCGCGCCGTGGATGAACACAACGGCGGGTCGTCCTGTGCCCTCAAGCCCCGGGCCCTCCGCGGGTGCGTACACACGCGAGTAGATCGGCCCCGCCCCGTGCGACGACGGGATCGCCGCCACCTCGGGCACGACCCACGGATACGAGACAAACGCCTCGCTGACCGTGCCGGTCATCCGCCTGGCCGATCCCCCGCCCCGCGCGGCCTGCAGATACAACTCCGGCGGTCGCGTGATCGACGAAGCAAGCACAAGCAGATTCGATTCATCGGGCGAAACCGAAAACGAAGCGCCGCCCTTGAAGTCCGTCAGTTGCGTCGCCGTCCCCGTCGCGACGTCCACCCGCCACGCCTCGTGCTCGCCGGGGTGGTGCACGTTGGCGGTGTAGTACAGCGCCTTCCCATCGCGGCTCGACCGCACCGACGACACCTCGAACGACCCGCGCGTGAGCGCCCGCGCCCCCTCCTCGCCCGCCAGGTCGCGCGTGTACAGGTGCGAGTACCCGCTCCGCTCGGAAAGAAACCAGATCGTCGCCGTGTCCCGCTGCCAGCCCAGCCGCGTAAAGCGTCCGTTGATCCACGCCTCGTCCGTGTCGCGCTCCAGCGGCACGAGTTTCCCCCCGGCCAGGTCGACCGACGCGATCCACCGGTCCTTGTTGTCAAGCGAGTACGCCTGCACCACCACCCGAGAGCCGTCGTCGCTCCACTG
This sequence comes from uncultured Phycisphaeraceae bacterium, assembly GCA_964567955.1. Taxonomy (GTDB): domain Bacteria; phylum Planctomycetota; class Phycisphaerae; order Phycisphaerales; family UBA1924; genus CAZMPE01. The sequence goes on from CAZMPE010000033.1 coordinate 11,171, forward strand.
AATGTCGCCGATGCGCACCGGCCGCGGCGTGGCATCCTTCGGCTTCCCTTCGTCCGGCTTCGTCTCGTCCGGCTTCATCTCTTGGGGCGTCGCGGGCGGCGCGCCGGGATCGGCCGGCGCGATAGGCCCCTCCTCCGCCTTCCGCTTCGCTTCGGCGGCCTTGCGAACCTCCGCGAGCGGGTCGTCGGCAATCCCCGGCAGCACCGACAGGTCCAGGTCATGCCGCGTGCGAGCGCCGAGATTCAAAAGCACCAGCCGCTCCCCCACCGCCTTGCCCGTCCCCACCTTGCTCCGCACCGACCGCGACTCGACGTAGCCGCTGGGCGACACATACTGAGGCATCGAATCCGCCTTCGCCTCGGGCGTCCCCTTCTTCACCAGCCGCACGAGCATCCACTCGCCCGTCGGCGACAGGTCCGAGCCGCGGATCTCCACATCCCCGCCGAGATACCAGGGCAGCGGCGCCCGCGCCCCGTCCGCCTCGCGCTCCGCCTTCTGCCGCGCCTTGCTCTCCTCCTCCTTCGCCTTGCGCTCCCTGATGAAGTCAAACAGCCGCTCCTGCTGCTCGCGCAGGTAATCGCCCTTCTCGTCCTTCTTCACATCCGGGTCGTCCGCCGCCCGCAGGTCCGCCGGCTGAAACTCGAACCCCGTCGCCAGGTCACGGATCAGCGTCGCCCCGCCCCGGCGAAAGACGATCCGCCCGTCGGGCATGAAACGCGCCGAGTCCTCGCTCTCCACCGTCCGCGTGAGCTGCCGGATCGTCCCCGAAACGACGTCCTTCACGTACAGGTCCCCCGCGCGGCTGTACACCTTCCGCGTGAAGTCGCGGCTGTAGTCCCCGCCCGGAACGTCGACCTCGCTCTTCTCGGCATCGCTCACCGTGCGCAGCACCGCCCCGTTCAGGTCCATCTGGATCAGGTCGCGCGCCTCGCTCCCGACCCTCTTGACCGAGTAATAGAACGACTTCCCATCGTCGGCCCAGTACCAGCCCTCGGGCTCGTTCCCGATCCAATCAGGGTCGGCCATGATCTGCTCGAGTGTGATCGGCCGTGCCAACAACGCCGGCGGCGCGGCGATCGCCGCGGCTTCCGGCTGCTCGACAGCCGCCCCGGCGGGACCTGAGCTTTGGGCATACGACACGACACACGAAGCGCCGATCACGGCCGCATGGAGGAACGGTCTCATGGGCACAGCATACGAATTCCGTGCGTTCGCTCCTGAACCCGGGTGTACGCCATTGACCACGGAGATCACGGAGCGGCACGGAGGAACCTCGTTGGGTCGTGCCACGATCAACCCGCGGCTCGCCGTGATCAGCCCGCGGCTCGGGACGGGATGACCATGCCGATTGACCAGGAGCGACAAGCTCAGAGCCCCCGAAGGGGGCGCAGGTTTGTAGCCCCGGCCGAAGCGGGCGCAGCCCGCGAAGCCCGGGGTTCAAGGCCCCATCATCGAGTCAGAGCCCCCGAAGGGGGCGAAGGAACGAGCGTCTCGTGTATCCAATCACCCAACGCGCGAGACGGATCGAACACCGCCCGGCAACCCGACGCCGGACCTGGGGCCCGACGAAGGTCCGCGCATCGACGGACGGCCCCCCACCGGCATCGATCACGCCGCGGCATCGGGCAAGGCATCGAAGTCCGCGGGCCGGAACTCGACGCCGATCTCGTTCCAGTTCTCGTCGTAGGTCCGGCAGCGGACGGTCTGGCCCTCGAGCCCGCGCCCTCATCCTCAATACCGCGCGCAGTCCATCGGACCCGCGGGCACTCCCTCGGAGCCGCGGGCAGTCCCTCGGAGCCGCGGGCTTCAGCCCGCGCGGATCACCATCCACCCCTCGCCTCCTCGCTTCGCCCCCCTGCCCCTCCGCCCCTGTGCCAATGTGACAATGTGCAAATGTGACAATGTGGCTTTGCCTTCACCCCCTGCCCCTCCGCCCCTTTGCCCTCTGCCCCTGTCGCCCTGTGACCATGTGACCATGTGCCAATGTGCAAATGTGGAAATGTGCCAATGTGCCAATGTGGCTTTGCCTTCGCGTTCTTCGCGACCTTCGCGTTAGAC
>CAZMPE010000034.1:0-13144 GCA_964567955.1 uncultured Phycisphaeraceae bacterium
CATGCGCCAGTCGACGACGGTGAGGACGACGAGGGCGCCGACGAGCTGGATGATCGCGTTCCAGGGGTTGTAGATCATGTGGAAGAGGAGTTCGCCCGCGCCGCCCGCGTCCTCGCGGAGCATGCTGGCGACGCCGCCCGACTTGATCTGGTGGACGCGGTGGAGGGGGAGCCGGACGGCGTGGTCGAAGACGCGCCGGCGGAGCGCGACCTGGACGCGCTTGGTGAGGCGGGTCATCTGCCATCGTCCCCAGAGGCCGACGAGGGTGCGGGCGAAGGTGACGACGACCATGAAGCCGGCGAGCAGGAGGAGCAGGGTGACGCGGTCGGTCGGGAGCGTGAAGGAGGCGCGGACCCACGCCGGCCACGGCTCGTCGAGGATGATGTAGTCGATGGCGACCTTGGTGCAGGCCGGCATGAGGAGGACGAGGAGGGCGGCGACGGTGAGCGTGCCGAGCGCGCCGATGATGCGCGGGCGGTTTCCGGCCAGGAGGGACCAGAACTGCCGGAAGAGCACGAAGAAGGTGCGGGTGCGGCGCGGGCGCTTGTGATCCTCGCCCGGGGCCGCGGCGATCGGCTCGGCGCGCCGGCGGCGTTCGAGATAGTCGGCGAATCGGCGTCGGCTGCTGGGTGGGGGGCGGCCCGGTGGCATCGCGGGAATCGTAGGGGTTGTGGGCGGCGCGGCCATGGCGTACCGTGGCGGCCTTACCGGAGGCCCGCATGGCACGCAAGAAGATGGCGCTTCACTGGAGGATCCTGATCGGGCTGCTGCTGGGCGTGCTGGTGGGGCTGGTGCTGCACGCGACCGGGGCGGAGGTGCGCGGCGCGCTGGGCGACGGCGTGTCCAACTTCTTCGTGAAGGCCAACGAGGTGTGCGGCGAGTGGTTCAAGCGGTCGCTGATGTTCATCGCGGTGCCGATCATCCTGTTCGCGCTGATCCTGGCGATCGGGTCGCTGGGGGATATCCGGGCGCTGGGTCGGCTGGGCGGCAAGACGATCGGGATCTTCGCTTGCACGGCGTGCCTGAGCGTGATCCTCGGGTTGACGCTGGTGAACGTGATCCGTCCGGGCGGCGACCGTTTCATCTCGCCGGAGGCGCGGGAGCGGCTCCTGGCGACCATCTCGCCGGACAAGGCGCTGGAGCTGATGAGCCGGGCGAAGTCGACGAACCCGTGGGACCTGCTCCGCGACCTCGTGCCGACGAACGCGTTCAAGTCGCTCGTCGAGGGCGACATGCTGCAGATCGTCTTCGTCGCGCTGCTGCTCGGCATCACGCTGAACCTGATGCCCAAGAGGCTCTCGGAGCCGGTGCTGACGATGGTCGAGGCGCTGGCGGAGGCCTTCACGATGATCGTCCGGGGGATCATGAAGCTCGCGCCGGTGGGCGTGTTCTGCCTGATGGTGCCGATCGTCGCGACGCTCGGGTTCGACGTGCTGGTGTCGCTCGGGGCGTACTCGGTGACGGTGCTGATCGGGCTGGCCGTCATTCAGTTTGTGATCTATCCCGGGGTGGTGAAGATCTTCTCGCCGATGCCTCTGCGGACGTTCTTCCGCGGCATCGGCGAGGTCCAGTTGGTGGCGTTCAGCAGTTCGAGCTCGGCGGCGACGCTGCCGGTGACGATCCAGAACGTGCGCGACAGGCTTCGGGTGCCGCCGGACATCGCGGGCTTCGTGTGCGCGATGGGCGCGAAGATCAACATGGACGGGACGGCGATGATGCAGGGCATCGCGACCGTCTTCCTCGCGCAGTTCTACGGGATGGAACTGACGATCGTGGCGCAGGCGTCGATCGTGCTGACGGCGGTGATGGCGGCGATCGGGACGCCGGGGATCCCCTCCGGCGGGATGATCATGCTCATCATCGTGCTGCAGACCTACGGCGTGAACCCGGAAGGGATCGCGATGATCCTGGCGGTGGACCGCGTGCTCGACATGTGCCGCACGGTCGTCAACGTGACGGGTGACGCGGCGGTGTCCGTGGCGGTCGCGTCCTCGGAGAAGCGGCTGCCGCCGGAGGGCGCGGACGTGGCGTGAGGGGGCTGCTCGCGGCCTAGACGGCTCGCAGTTGTGCGCCGGTGCCGAGGTAATCGATGACCGCCGCGGGGGTCGAGGGGAGCGACGTCGGGCCGAACGCGCCGGCGCGCGTGAGCGACTCGACGAACTTGTACACGGTCGCGGCGGCCGGGACGAAGGCGTTGACGTAGGCGATGGTGAGCTCTCCGGCGAGGGCGGCGTGTCCGAGCGCGGTGATGCGGCCGAAGTTGGCGGCGCCGAGGCCGCCGATGTCGATGGCGAGCGAGCCGGATCCCGTCTGCGCGTACGACCCGCTGATGTCGAGGCTGCCGCCCCGCCCGATGGTCAGGGTCCCGTTGTTCGTGAAGACGCCGGTGGACGGGACGGAGACGAACTGGACTCCGGCGGCGAGGGTCAGAGAGCCGTGGAGGGTTCGGAGAGCGCCGAGGCCGACCAGGTCGGCTCCCGCGCCGCCGAGCGTGACGGAGGCCGCGGCCCAGAGAACCCCGATCGGCGAGTTGCCGAAGTGGAGCGTGGCGCCTGCCGCCACGATCCACGTTCCGGCCTTGAGCGCATCCCCGGCGAGTTGCTGGACGCCTCCGGAGAGCAGGAGGGTCCCCCCGGTGACGTTGACCGTGCCGGTGTTGTTGAGCCGGACGCCGGGGCTGTCGGGGCCCTCGAACTCGACGACATCGCCGCCGCTCTTGATGAGTGTGCCCGCGTTGTGGAACCAGTTGACGCCGCCGCCGTCGACCAGGGAATCATCGGCCGTGATGGCAAAGGTACGTCCGGCGTTGTTCGTGAACGAGCCGTTGACCATCCGGACGTCGCCGTCGGTCCACGAGGCCTGACCGGCGTTGACGAACCGGCGCTTGAGCGTCTTGTTGACGATGGACTCGATCACGGCCTCGCCCGTGGAACTGATGATCGTGCGCCCGAGCCCGCCCTGGATGCCGCCCTGCCAGGTGAAGCGCTTGGTGACGGTGAGGTCCGCGTTCCCGGTGATGAAACCGTTGCTCATGGTCACGTTCACCGCCACGGTGACGGGCGCGTCGAAGGAGTGGAGGCCGCCGGCGAACTCGAGATCCCCGGCGCCGGTGAAGTAGCCGCCGGTGTGAGTGCCGCCGTTACTGAATCGAAGGGTCGCGCCGGTGGCGATGATCCGGACGCCGCTCCACGTTCCACCGGCGCTGAAGACGAGCGTTCCGGCGTCGACGCGGACCGTGCCCGTGTTGTCGAAGGGGACGGCGATGGTGGTGTACGGCGAGGACTTGAGGATGATGCCGGTGTTGACGATGGAGTTCGTGCCGGAGTTGGGGAGGATCGTGGCGCCGCCGTTGATGTTCCACGTGCGGCCGTTGTTGTTGACGATCCCTCCGTCCGTCAGCATCAGGGTGCCCTGCGTCCAATTGAGCGTGCCCGAGTTGACGAGCTGGCGGTTGAGGTTGCGGGTGGCGGCGCCGGTGATCGTCATGACGCCGCTGCCGCCGATGATGGTGCGCCCGGCGCCGGCCATGGTGCCGGCCGACCAGGTGGCGGTCTGGAGGAGCGTGAGGTCGCCCGCGCCGGCGAGGGTGCCGCCGGAGTGCGTGAAGTGGGCGTTGACGGCGGAGCTCGCGGCGAGGGTGAAGTCGCCTCCGGCGAGGTTGAGCGGGCGGGCGCTGCTGACGGCGTCGAGCGAGAACGAGCCGTTGATGGTGATCGTGCCGGTCCCCTGCGCGGTGCCGATGGTGGCGGTATCACCGGGTCCGGGGAGGGCGTTGACGTAGCCCATTCCGGGGACGGCCTTGATCCAGTTGAGCGGGTCGGCCCACGACGCGTTGTCGCCGCCGCCGTTCCAGACGACGGAGGCGAGGAGCGTGCGTTGCTCGAGGCTTTCGAGGGGGGTCCAGCGGACACGATTGCGGGTGCTTCGGATCATGGCGGGTCAAGCGTAGGAGGGGGCCGCTGCCTGGCAAGTGGGTTCGGCCCGGGCCCGCGGGCGATCCGTTAGGCTCTGCGCCGCCAAGGAGAGGCCAGTTCCATGCGCGACCCGGTTGGCTGGACATTTGTGATCGTGATCTGCCTTGTGGTCCCCTGGATGGCGTACCGCTCGGCGGCCTTTCTCCGGGCCAGCGGGCTGCGTCCGTCGCTCGGGCAGACGCTGTTGTCGGTCGCGCTCCTGCAGGGTGTGCTGGTCGTGCTGGCGCTCTGGGCGGCGGCTCGCGCGGGGGTGCAGATCTTCGGGCCGGTTTCCTTTGACGGGCGCGGGGCGCTGCTGGGCGCCGCGGTGCTGGTCGGGGCGCTGGCCATCAACCCGATCCGGTGGCGCTTCCGGACCGAAACGGAGAAGCGCCGGGTCGCGTGGCTGGGCCCGCAACGCGCCTCGGACGCGGGCGCCTGGCTGCTGATCGCGCTCGTCGCCGGAGTTGCGGAGGAGATCATCTACCGCGGGGCGCTGCTGGGGCTGCTCGAGCCGATGCTGGGCGGGTGGTGGCCCGCGGTCGGGGTGTGCGTCGCGGCCTGCGCGGCGGCGCACTGGGTCCAGGGGTGGAGCGCGATGCTGATCATCATCGGGTTCGCGTTCTGCTTCCACGTGCTGGTGCGGGTGACGGGCGACCTGTACACGGCGATGGCCGTGCACATCCTGTACGACTTCGCCGTGGGCTGGCTGCTGCTCTGGCTGGCCCGGCGCGAGTTCGGGACGGCGGCGGGCTAGCGTCGCCGGCGGGCGGACAACGTGCCGGCGATCGCGAGCGTCGCGATCGCGCCGGGCCCGGGGATCGGGGTGTACTCGATCGTCAGCCTCGGGCGCACGTCGGCGAGCGGGTTCTCGCGGCTGTCGAATCGCTTGGCGCTGGGGAAATCGGACTCGTCGCCCATGATGAGCCAGCCGAAGTTGGCGCCGGGCTGATCGAGCCAGGACTGGGCGTCGGCGACCAGGAGCGTCGTCGATCCCCAGGAGTAGAAGCCGATCTGGTCGACGGGCGCGCTCGCGGAGGGGCCCGCCGCGAAATCGCCCCCCGGCAGGGCCCACGGCACGGTGTTGTGGAATCGGTGATTCCACGTGGCGTCGCCGGGCTGGGCGAGGTTGCCCGCGCCGTTGCCGGTCGCGACGCCCTCGCCCCAATCGGCGAGCAGGCGGTGCAGCGTGATCTCGCGTTCGCCGATGATCGTCATCGACATGTGCAGACGGAGCTGGACAGAGGTGATGACCGATCCCGCGGGGACGGCGCCCGCCACGTCGAATCGGATCAGCGCCCGGCGCGTCGGCCCGAGGGCGGTGCGCCCGGCGAAGATTCCCGGGTCTCCGCCGTTGCTCAGCGGCGGGCCTGGATCATTGAAGATCGTGTTGTCGCGATCGGCGCCGATGGCGACGACGTCGCCCCGTACGGAACCCGACAGCACGGCCAGCACGACGAGGGCCGGAACACATGGTCTCATCAGGCACTCCCTGCCCCCACGACGAAGGCTCCCTGCAAACGTAATGCGAAACGGGGCAGGGGCAAGGCGCATTGCAAGATGACGTGGCGCGCGGCGCTTCCGAAAGTGAAAATGGGCGTTTACGCCGCTCGACGAAGGCCTTAGACTGGTCCTGTTCGGATGTCTCGCGGCTGGTCAGCGGAGGATTGCAGCATGGAACTCTCGAGTGCGTTTTCGGCGGGGCTGTCGGCCGGCCTCGCCGCGGTTGTGGGTCTTGGCGTGGCGGTCCATCCCGCGCGGGGTGACGACGACGATCAGAAGCTCAAGGACCGCAAGCCGGTGGTGATCGGCCCGATCGTGCGTGCGCCGGGGACCCCCGGGTTCCGGCGCGCCCCGGGCGGCCCGGATGCGTCGTTCCCGTCGAAGAACGTGATCCTCAAGAGCTGGATCCCTCTGAACAACTTCCCGGGGTTTGCCGGCGCGAGCCAGCACACGGCGGCGGACTGCTGGGGGTACACGTCGCCGAGCGGGCGGGAGTACGCGTTGATCGGCGTGGGGTGGGGCACGGGCGTGGTCGAGGTGACGGACCCGGCGAACCCGGTGATCGTGGCGGTGGTGCCGGGGACGAACAGCCTGTGGCACGACACGGCGGTGATCGGTCATTACGCGTACACGGTGAGCGACTCGAGCGGTGTCGGCATCCAGGTCATCAACCTGCAGAACGTCGACGCCGGCGTGGTGACGCACGTCGGGAACATCATGCAGGGCGGGCACACGACGACGCACACGCTGCTGGACAACCCGGCGTCGGGCTTTCTGTACGCGTGCGGCGGGAACGCGAACGGGGGCGGGATGATCCCGGTTTCGACCGCCAATCCGCAGGCGCCGTCGTTCACGGGCCCGGGCTGGAACAGCAGCTACGTGCACGAGGCGCAGATCGTCACCTACACCTCCGGGCCGTACGCGGGGAAGGAGATCGCCTTCCTGTTCGCCGGGGGCGGCGGGATCGCGATCGTGGACATCACGAACAAGCTGGCCCCGGCGCAGCTGTCCTGGATCAGCTATCCGGCGACGCGGTACACGCACCAGGGCTGGATCTCCGAGGACCGCCAGTACCTGTACGTGGACGACGAGCTCGACGGGCCGGACGGCGGGACCGGCTGGTTCAGCGGGACGGTGCCGTACTCGTTGACGCGGGTGTTCGACATCAGCAACCTGAGCGCGCCGCGGATGGTGGCGACGTTCTCGAACGGGATCGCGTCCATCGACCATAACCAGTATGTGCGGGACGGCTACCTGTACCAGTCGAACTACACGTCGGGGATGCGGGTGTGGGACCTGTCCGATCCGCTGCGTCCGGTCGAGGTCGCGTGGATCGACACGCGCCCCGAGGACGACGGGGCGACGTTCAACGGCAACTGGGGGAACTACCCGTATTTCAACAGCGGGACGGTGATCCTCAGCGACCTGGAGCGCGGGTTGTTTGCGGTGAAGGTGTCGCTGCTGACGTTCGAGCCGACCGGCCCGCTGCCGACGGCGCTGACGGTGGGGCAGGCGACGCCGGTGACGGTGCTGATCAACGAGCGGGATGCGACCGTCGATCCGGCGTCGGTGAAGCTGATGGTCAGCGTCAACGGCGGCGCGTTCACGGCGCACGCGATGAGCGCGACGGGCCAGGGGCAGTACACGGGGAGCATCCCGCCGCAGGCGTGCTTCGCGCGGGTGCGGTACTACTTCACGGCCGACACGACCGATCAGCGGACGTTCAAGAATCCGCTCAACGCGCCGGCGGAGGCGCACAGCGCGACGGCGCAGACGGGCGCGGCCGTTGTGTTCAGCGACGACTTCCAGACGGACAAGGGTTGGACGGTGGCGAACACCGCGCTGACCGCGGGTGCGTGGGTGCGGGCCGTTCCCGCGGCCAACGGCGGGCAGGGCGCCGCCGTGGGAGACGCGGACGGATCGGGGATGGCGTTCGTGACCGGCAACGGTCCGGACGAGGACGTGGACGGCGGGCCGACGCGGCTGCTGTCGCCGGCGATCGACCTGTCGGGTGCGCCGGAAGCGGTGATCCGATACGCGCGCTGGGTGCTGAGCATCCAGGGTGTCAACGACGCGCTGGTCGTCGAGGTGTCGGGCAACAACGGCGCGAGTTGGGCGACGGTCGAGAGCGTGGGGCCGAGTTCGGGGGCGTGGCGGTACCACGGCTTCCGCGTGGCGGATTTCGTGACGCCGTCGGCGCAGACGCGGCTGCGGTTCTCGATCGCCGACCCCGGCGATGACTCGATGACGGAGGCGGGCGTGGACGCGGTGACAGTGACGTCGCTGCTGTGCGTGTGCTATCCGGACTGCAACGGGGACGGCACGCTCAACCTCGCCGACTTCGGGTGCTTCCAGACGAAGTTCGCGACGCAGGACCCGTACGCGGACTGCAACGGCGACCAGGTCCTGAACCTGGCGGACTTCGGGTGCTTCCAGACGAAGTTCGCGGTGGGGTGCCCGTAAGCGGTTCGGCGGTCGATGGATGGATCGGCGGCGCCGGGTCCCGATGAGAGGCGAAGCGCGCCCGGGCAGATTCGAACTGCCGACCTGCGGTTTAGGAAACCGCCGCTCTATCCAACTGAGCTACGGGCGCCCGTTTCAGAAACGCGAGAGGCCGAGCCTCCGGTGTGAGCGTATCCGGGCCGCGCCGGCGGGGGCGGCCCGGCCGGGCGTTTCGCCCCAGCGGTCGGACGGTGGACAGGCGGTGGAAAACCGCTCGGCGGGGGGCGGGCCGGGAATCCGCTTGACACGCTACGACACGTGTAGTAGCGTGTCTACGACAGTTGTAGGAGACGCGATGGCGGCACGCGACTACGAACTCGGCGAATCGGAGCTGGCGGTCCTTCGGGAGCTGTGGGACGGCGGGGCGCAGACGGTGCGCGAGGTGCTGGAGCGGCTGCACGGTCGGGGGCGCAAGGTCGCGTACACGACGGCCCTGACGTTCCTCACTCGTCTGGAGCAGAAGGGGTACGTGGTCAGCGACAAGAGGGAGCCGGCGTACGTCTACCGGGCCAAGGTCACGCGCGATTCGGTCACGAAATCGCGGGTGCGGTCGCTCTTGGCGCAGCTTTACGACGGCGCCCCGGGACCGATGGTGCTGCAACTGATCGAGAACGGCCGGTTCACCAGCGACGAAATTGTTCAGCTGCGGAAGCTCATCAGAGACCTGGATTCCGAATAAGGGCAGTCGGGCGGCGGGCCAAGCCATGGAACTGACCTCACGCATGACGGAACTCCTCTGGATCGGCGCCATCGCCGCGGTCCCCCTGGGTCTGCTGGTCGCGTTTGTCTGCCGGCTCTCGTGGACGCGACCGGCGACGCGCCACGCCCTGTGGCTGGCCGTCATGCTGTCGTTCGTGACGCCGGCGATCTTCGCGGCGGTGTGGCGGCCCGGATGGTTCACGTCGGAGCGGATCCTGGCGGGCCTGGAGGCGGTCGCGCCGGCAGCGAGCGCGGCGCCCGCCGGTGTCTCCTCGGGCGGCTCCGCGGCATCGCGGCCCTCCACGCGCGATGCCGCGCCGAGCGGGTCTCTGCCGTCGTCCGCGCCGTCGACGGGCTGGGTTTCGTTCCTCGGGTACCCGGTGTGGCCGCGGGTCGGTGGCGAGCCGGCGAGTCTTGACGCGGTCGTGCAGCTTGTGGGCCGGGCGACGACAGTGAGGCAGAACGCTCCGCCGCGGGAGACACGGCACGCGGGCGGCGCTGTTCACAGGCGGGATCTGCCCGATCGGTCCGGGGACGTGAAGCGGGCGGGCGCGGCGAAGGCCATCGAGGCGGCGGCACGGAGCGCAGGGAGTCCGACTCCCGGCGTGCTCCCGGCGCTTCCTGACGTGACACCGGCGCGGGCGGACGTTGCGGCCCCGGGTGTCCTTGAGAGTGTGAAGACGTGGGTGGGGCATGCGCTCTCGGTTCGCGACTCGGTGGCGGCGCTGCCGCCGATCCCTGCGGCGATCTGGTTGGGCGGGCTGGGCATGATCGTGGCGGTCTGGCTGACCAGGTTCGTGGTGCACCGGCGTGTGATCGCCTCGGCGACGCCCGCGCCGGAGCCGACGCGGGCGCTGGTCCGCTGGGCGGCCGGTCAGCTTGGTCTGCGGCGCGAGCCCGAGGCCGTCATGGTGAGCGCGCGGATGTCCCCGATGATCTGGTGCGGCGGCCGGACACGGCTGGTGCTGCCCGAGCAACTGTGGGGCGATCTGGACGACACATCGCGCCGGGCGGTCCTGCTGCACGAGTTTGCGCACCTTCGCCGGCGCGATCACTGGATGTACTGGATGACCTCCGCGATCGGCGCGGTCTTCTGGTGGCACCCGGTGGCGTGGTGGGCGGGGCGCCGGCTGCACGACGAGGCGGAGACGTGCTGCGACGCGTGGGTGATGAGCATTCTTCCCGGCCGTCGGCGCGAGTACGCGGAGACGCTGGTGGCGGCGAAGTCTTTCGTGAGTGTTCCGGGGCGGTTCGCGGGGCCGTGCCTGGGTGTCATGTCGGGTCGGACGAAGCGGCTTGCAAGGAGACTGACCATGGTGATGACGCAGCGAGTGGCCCCGAGATCGTCGGTGTTCGGACTCTTCCTGGCCCTGTCGGTGGCGGCGACGGGCACGTTCGTGATGCCCGGGCTCGCCTGCCCGCCGGAGAAGAACAAGCAGAAGCAGACATGCGAGACGACGACCACGAAGAAGATCAAGGTGCAGCCGGCGCCGAAGGCCAAGTCGACGAAGTCGACCGGCGCTCCCGGCGTTCAGTTTCTTGGCGAGGCGCCGGCCCTGGAAGCCATGATGGGCCAGCCGGAGCAGCCCGGCGTGAACCCGCACGGCGCTCCGGAGGAGACCATCGACCGTCTCGAAGAGCAGCTTCGCCGGCTGGAGCGGCAGGCGGAAGAGTTGCAGCGGATCATCGAGCAGCGGTCGGGCCGGCCCGGCTATTCCGGTGTCGTCTCTCCGCGCGGGATCACCGCGGGCGTGCTCAGCGGCTCTTCGGGCCGCGGGACGGCGGTCCTGGCTGACGGCGGCGCGGAGTCGGTGCGTGAGTACTCGCTCCCGGGCGGGAAACTCGAGGCGCTGACGGAGTTGATGGCGCGCCAGGACGTTCCGATCCTGATCGAGCGGCGTGACGACCGGATCGTGGTTCACGGTACGGCGCGCGACCACGAAGTGTTCGGCGCGTTCGTCCGGCTCATCCATCCGGAGGCCGCCGCGGGCCGCGGCGTCACGGGGCCGTCTCGCGCGGTTTCGCCGGCTGACGCGAGACGGGCCGCGCCGGCGACCGCTCCAAGACCGGCCAGCCGCGCGGCGCCGCGGAGCTCGGCGAATCCGGACACGGTCCGGCAGCTCGAGCAGCTGCGCAAGGCGGCGAGAGACCTGGAGCGCTCTCAGCGGGACATCGAACGCAATGCCGACAGGGCGCGCGACCAGGCCCAGGACCGGCTGGAAAAGGCCGACAAGTACCGCGAGATGGCGGACGAACTGCGGGACAAGGCCGACGAGGCCAAGGGCTCGCAGAAGGAGAAGTACGCCAAGGACCTAGAGCGGCTGATCTCCCGGGCCGACGCCTTCGCGAGCGAGGCGGCGTCCGCCGAGGCGGAGGCCGCGGCGCTCGAGGCGGCGCTCAGCAATCTGGAGAATGAGTTCGAGCTGATGGAGCAGCAGATCGCGCAGCTCGAGGAGGCGATCGAAGATTCAGACGAATCGGCGGTACCGGCGGCCCGGGCCGTCCCGTCGGTCCCATCCGTGCCGATCACGACGACGTCGAGCCCGACCACTCCATCGGGCGCACGCTGAGCAGCAACGAACCCCGCGTGCGACCCCGGCCCGGTCCGGGGCGCACCCGGGGACTCTGAGATGATCCTCGTTCGACCGGCTCCGCCGGCGCGACACGCGTCCGATGCGCCCATGGGCCGCACACGCTCCAAGGAATACCAACGATGATCACGGCACGCGCACGGTCCGGATTGATCGCCGCAACCCTGTCGGTTCTGTCCATGGCGGCGCCGGCGTTCGCCCAGGACGATGCGGATCGGCTGTACCGCAGCGGGACCGGGCTGCTCAACCGAGGCATGAACGATCTGGCCGCGGCGGAGTACATGCAGTTCCTCGACCGCTTCTCCGGCGATCCGCGAGCGGCGAGCGCACGGTACGGTCTTGCGGTCTGCTATTCCCGTCTCGGTCGGTTCGACGAGGCGGCGGAGCAACTCGAGCCGGTGCTGGATTTGAAGGGCTTCGAGTTCGCCGGCGATGCGTTGCTGCTTCGGGCGCAGTGCGCGATCGCGAAGGAAGACCACCGGTCCGCGGCGGCCTACCTGCGGCGGTTCGGCACGGCGCACGCCACCCACGCGAAGGCCGACGCCGCGGCGGCGCTGGAGGGCGAGTCACTCTACCGATCCGATCAGGGGGCCGAGGCCTGCCGCGTGTTCGAGGCGTTTGCGAAGCGCTGGCCGTCGAGCGCCTCGCGTGATCGCGTTGATCTGTTCTGGTCGCTGGCGGAGTTGCAGCTAGGGCGGGTGAAGGAAGCGGCGGGCCGTCTCTCGGCGGTGCGTGCGCGTCCGGGACCCTTTGCGGCGCGGGCGGCTCTGGTCGAGGCGCAGTGCCGGCACCGGCTGGGGGATTCGGCCGAGGCGCTGCGGCTGTATGGCGTGGCGGCGAAGGACGCCGACGCGGGCCTGCGGCCCGAGGCGCTGCTGGGCGTGGCCCAGCTGACGCGCGCGGCGGGCGATGCCGCGGGCGCCCGGCGGGCGATGGACGAGTTGCTGTCGTTGCCGCTCGATGGCGCGATCGGACCCGGGGCGCGCCTGGAAGAAGCAAGATTGCTGATCGATGAGCGCCGATTCGACGAGGCGCTGGCGGCCCTGTCACGGCTGGCGACGAACGCGCCGCCGGCACTCGCGGACGACGCCGCGTACTGGTCCGCCAAGTGCGAGATCCGGATGGAGAAGTTTGATCGCGCGGCGGGGCGGCTCGAGCGGTTCGCGCGCGACTACCCCAAGAGCGACCTGGCGGCCGAGGCCCGCTTTGATCTTGCGTACGCGCTCGGGCGCGCGGGGAAGCAGGCCGAGTCGTTCGCGGCGTACGGTGCGGTGCGGTCGGAGTTCGCGGGCCATCCGCTGGCGGTCGAGGCGCTGCTGGCGCAGGCGGGGGCGGCGTTCGCGTCCGGGGCGTACGACGAAGCGGGGGGCCTGTGCCGCGAGTTTCTCAAGGGCAACGGCAACCACGAGCGTGCGGCGTCGATGGAGCTGATGGCGGCGGAGTGCGCGTACTTCGCGGGCCGGTTTGAAGAGGCCGTTCGTGAGTACGACCGGTTTCTGCGCCGGCGCGCGGGCGACGGGCACGCGTGGCGCGCGGGGGTGCGCAGGGCGCTGGCGATGACGCGGCTCGGGCCGTCGGATCAAGCGGCGGCCTCGCTCGAGCAGCACCTGGCCGGCGTTCCGAAGGGTGAAGAGGAGCTGGCTCTTTCGGCCGCCGCCGCGCTGGCCGAAGCGCGATTCGGAGCGGGGGACTGGGCGGCCGCCGAGAAGTGGTACGCGCGACTGGTCGCGGCGCCGGGCGAGGGTGTCGCGGAGGACGCGACGTTGCGGCTCGGGCTGTGCGCCCACCGGCAGGGGCGGGCCGCGGACGCGCTCGACCTGTATGACCGGTTGCTGTCCCAATGGCCGCGCGGCCGGCACGCGCTGCAGGCGACGTTCGAGCGTGGGCAGGCGCTGG
>CAZMPE010000035.1:0-12573 GCA_964567955.1 uncultured Phycisphaeraceae bacterium
TGAATAGTCGTCGCCTGTCGCATCGACGAAGCCGTTGCCGTCCCCGTCGAGGCGGGCGTCCACCACCGCGGCCCGCAGGACGTCGCCCTCCAGATCGAAGCGGTAGACGCCGGGGCCCGCGATGCCGGCGGTCTGGGGCAGGTCGCGGTCGGTGATATCGCGGGAGAAGGTGACGAGAGCGGAGGCCGAACCCGCGTCGTATTCGATCGTGTAGTCCGACCCGAAGACGAGCGGGATGACGACCGCGCCGCTGCTGCGGATCTCGGAGATCGTGAGGGCCGGGGCGATCGAGCTGGCGTCCATCGCCTGGTTGAAGAAGATCCGGGCCTGGAAGACGCGGCTGACGGAGGTCACCCGAAGATCATTGACACGGATGGGGTTCGGCGTGGTGCTCGGGTTCTGGACGCGGAAGTTACCGGCGTTCATCGGGGGCTGCCCCGCGATCGAGACGGCGCCGAGCGCGCCGGTGGACGAGATGCGGTACTGCTCGCTGTTGAGGTTCGAGCCGAACGCGTTCCCCGCGATCGTCACGGCGCCGATGCTCGAACGGCCGGCCGCCAGGGCGTCGTCCGAAGTGCCGAAGAAGCCGTCCGTGCCGCGCAGCATGCCCGCGACGATGTCGGACTCGATGAACGTTCCGCCGATGCTGACGGAGGTGATGAATCCGCTGGTGGCGGCGTCGGCCCCGAAGAGGCTCCCGCCGGGGACGGCGTCGTCGCCGAGGTCGCCGCCGGCCATGATGGAGGTGTCGAAGACGTTCCCCGAGATGGAGACCGGGCCGAGCGAGTCGCGGACGCTGATGCGGGACTCGCTGAGCGAGCCGGCCGAGAAGGCGCCGACGTTGCTGCCGGAGCGGAAGGCGCCCCGGTTCATGGCGCCGCCGATCGTGACGCGGTTCACGTCGCGGTCGACGTTGATGACGGCGGACATCTGTCCGCCGACGTTGATCATGTTGGCGGCGAGCACGTTGGTCGTCAGCTCGCCGAAGGCGTTGGAGACGCCGTAGCTGCCCAGGATGTCCAGCGTGCGGATGAACCGCGCGCCGATCTCGCCGCCGGAGATGCTGCCGGTCGTGAGATTGCGGAAGTTGCCGCCGGCGACGATCGAGCCCGTGCCCGCGGCGTTGTTGAACTGCAGGTTGACGACGTTGTTATCGATCTTGATGTCCGAATCGCCGAGCAGGTTGGCGTTGATCGTGATCGTGCCCATCGAGGCGTCGTCGTTGGAGACGATGTCGAAGTCGGTGAGCTCGCCGGTGTTCGAGGTGACGTGCAGGGTCGACGAATCTCTGGTGTTGACGAGTATGACGCGTCCGCCCGCCATGTCCCAGTACGCGCGCCCCGGGCCGGTGAAGCTGAGGGTGCCCGACTGCGACCCGTGGGTGAAGTTGAAGATCGCGCCGTTGTCGGCCAGCTGCGTCGCGCCGGCGGGGATGCCGCCGGGGAAGATCTGGCTGTCGAGGTTCGCCCGGTCCGTGCCGCCGAGAACAACGCCGGCGGTGCTGTTCAGAACGGGCCAGTCGGAGAAGGCGCTCACGTTGGTGACGGCGCCGTCGATGAGGATGTTCCGGATGAACGAGAGTCCGGGAACGACGAGGTCGTCGGCGTTGTTGTAGATGCCGTCCGCCCCGGCCGTGAGGCCCGCGGTCATGAGGACGTCCGTGGCGCTGCCGCTGACGTCGAGCGTGCCGATACGCCCGGACTGGTTGGCGTCGGCGTCGGCGCCGGTGCCGCCGAGCATGCCGTCGGCGCCGAATCCCTTGATCCCGGCGATGATCGCGGTGTTGGCGATGTTGCCGTTGACGATGATGCGGAAGATCGACGAGCCGGCCGCGATGACATTGCCGAAACCGCCGGTGAATGTGTCGTTCCGGACGTTGCCGTTGAACGTGAAGGTGCCGATCGCGCGTTCCGCCCAGATGAACGTCTCGAACATCGAACCGTTGGAGAGCGTGATGCGCCCGATGTTCCGGCCCGCCGTGATGCGGGGGCCCTGCACCGGGGTGTTGGCGATCACGCCGGGCGGGAGCTGGTTGCGGGTCGCGCTGTAGAACGTGTTGGGGTTGAGGGCCGGGTTGACGCCGATATCGCCGAAGACGCCGTCGTCCGAGGCGTTCACGTTGATGGCGAAGAGGATGTAGTCGGCGTGGATGTTCCCGAGAAGGTGGCCGCGGTTGATCACGACGTTCTGGAGGTTGCCGTCGTAGGCCGCGATGAGCCCGCCGGCGAGGAACGACCCGTCGTTGATCGTCACGAGGGTGATCCCGCCGCTGTAGCTGATGATGCTGCCGCCGAAGTCGCCCAGGACGCGCACCGTGTTGATGCTGCCGAAGGAGATGATCGAGCCCTTGCCGAGATCGGAGAACGCCGGCTTGTTCGTCGCCGTGCCGATCGTGGCCGTTCCGGTGAGGGACTGGCCGATCCGGAACTCGGAATAGAGCTGCCCGCTCGCGGCGTCGATCGTGAGCACGTTGCCGCGCACGAGGATCACGCCCGGTCGGGCGCGGTCGCCGATATGCCGGCCGGCGATGAACTGGTCGACCGAACCGCTGATGTCGGTGTCGATGTTGAGATCGCGCCCGGCGGTGAGGAGGGTGATGTTCCCCTTGTTGGTGGTCGTCTTGATCTGGGCGACCATGTCGCCCTGAGTGACCCGGACGGACCCGAGCGGCCCGGTAGACTCGAGCGAGCCTGAGAGGAGCACTCGGGCGGTGATGTTGTCGATGCGACCGTCGGGGCCGCTGACCTCGATGCGCGTGTTGGTGATGCTGTCACCGGCCGTCATGGCCAGGATCGGCCCGGAGACGGTGAACCGGCTGGTGCGGATGCTCCCGCCGGCGGTGGTCGTGAGGATCTGGCCCGCGATGAACTGGCTGCCGCGGATGTCGGACGTCGCCGACAGCAGCGTGATCGTGTTGTCCACGTCGAAGATGACGCGGGTGATGTTGCGGGCGGTCACGCTGCCGGTGATGGAGCCGAGGATGTCGACGCGCAGATCGGACATGTCGCCCGTGCCGAGCGCGGTCGTCAGCGTGACGATGTTGCCGGCGCCGATCATGACGCTCGGGAAGAACTCGAGATCCGTCCCCTGCAGGGTCGAGTTGCGGTACCCCGCGGCGGTGATCGTTCCGATGTTGCCGGTGGCCTGCATGGCGGAGGCGTCCCAGACGCCGCCGTTGAGCGTGACGGTGAAGACGTCGACCGCCACCATCTGGGTGCGGAAGAGGTCGCCGCCGGTCGTGGTGACGCGGAAGATGTTGCCGGTCGGGGTGATCACTTCCGACGGGTAGCCGTAGAAGCTCTGCCAGAAGCCATCGAGGTTCTCGGCCGAGATGTAGGCGTCGATGAAGTCGCCGGTGCCGGTCAGCGAGACGTCGATGACGCCGTCCTGCGGCAGACCCACGACCGGGGCCGAGTTGCCCGCGGTGATCGTGCTCGAGATGAACGCGGTCGAGATGTTCTGCCCGCGGACCGTGACGATGTCGTCGCCGGCGAAGATGCCGGTCGACGAGAGCGGCGACTGTGTACGCCGGGCCAGCCCGTCGCCGATGTCGATCAGCAGCAGATCGGTGGCCGCGAAGATGGTGCCGAAGATCCCGTGGAACTGCCCGGTCGGAGTGATGAGGTCGAAGTTGACGATGATCTGGCTGATGCTGCCGGCCTGCGTGATGATGTCGCCGACGCCGCCGCTGACGAAGACATCGACGAGGTTTCCGGTGCGGACGATCAGGCCGTTGAGGTAGCCGTCAAAGGGCGAACCGAGATCGTCGAGGAAGGCGGTGCCCGGGTCAACGGTGACGTTGTTCACGGGCCGGAAGGTCTGGCCGTTCCAGTCGTTGCCCATGGGACCGACGATGCCGATGGGGCCGCCCACGGTGTCGTTGCCGCCGCCCTGGATGCCCAGGAACGGCCCGATCTCGCGCGGGCCCCACGAGGGGAGCTGCGTCCGACCGAGATCGCCGGTGCCGATCGTCAGGCGCGTGAGACCGACGACGTCGATCGCGACGATGTCGCCCAGCGGGGTGCTGTTGATGATCTCGTTGAACGCGTCGCCGCCGGATTGGGCGATCTGCCAGATGTCGATCTGGTCCGGGCCGAGGATGCGGACGTTCGAGCCCGCGTCGGCACCGGTGATGTTGATGCGCCCGATGGAAATGGTGTGATTGGAACCGGTCAGGCCGAGACCGGTGATGACCAGCGCTCGGCCGCCCGAGAGGTCGGCGTCGATCTGCGCGATCGCCACGCCTTCGGAGCCGTCGATCGGCAGGAACCGGATGAAGCCGGCGGTGACGCCCGCGGCGACGCCGGTGATCTGGATGCGGACCTTTGCGCCGCCGTCGTCGATGAGCTCAATGGGCGCGGTGCCGATGATGGGAATCTGGGAGTTGACCGAGTTGAACAGGTCGATGCGCGGGAAGTCCACGAAGCGGACATCGGAGCCCAGCCCGGTGGTGAAGAGCGCGCCGTTGCCGAAGTAGATACCCGTGGTGGGGCCGGTCTCGCCCTGAACGTCCTGAGCGACGAGGAACGCGCCGATCGTCGAGCCGGGTGAGGTCACCACGCTCAGCTGACCCGCCCGGACGTGCTCGCCCACGCGGATCATGCCGATGTCGCCCGAGCCGCCGCCCAAGCCGGTGCGGATGACCACCGGGCCGATGACGGCCGTGTCCGGGTTGGTCGCGTCCTGATCGATGGCGATGGCGCCGCGGATGTCGAGGAGGGCGATCCGCTTGCCGATCTGCATCTCGAAGTTGCCGATGTCGCCCTCGTTGGGCCCGACGCCGACGACCGGCGAGAGGCCGGTGATGAGGCTGCCGAAATCGCCGGTGACGATGATGCGGACCGGCGTGAGGATCGTGCCCTCGATGTCGCCGCCCACCGTGATGTTGTAGAGATTGCCCGGGACCGAGATGGTGGAGCCCTTGAGCTCCATCCGGATGTCGGCGTCTTCCTCGTCGTCGTTGTAGGCGAGGATCGGGTCGGCCTCGGCGCCGGCGCCCGTCACCAGGCCGGTGCCGACGCGCAGGGAGCCCATCGACCCGCCGAGCAGGCCGACGGTGCTCACGAGGCCCGCGGCGTCCGAGCCCAGCTGCCCGCCGGTGCGGAGCGCGCCGAGCGTCGTCGGAGCCAGGCCGCCGATCGTGACCATGTACGCGGTGTCGCGCCCGAACGAGTTGGTGAACGGCGCGTCCGAGATGACCAGGTAGTACACGCCGGGGGCCGTCGGCATGTAGCGCAGCGACTGCGTCCCGGTCCCCAGCCCGCCGCCGGTGGCGCCGAGGAGCGCGAGGCGCGGGTCGGTCGCGACGGATGCGACCGTCCGGCCGCTGGCGTCCACGATGCGGGCGTGCAAGCCGCGGGCCGAGAGAGACTCGATCTCGAGCACGATCTGCTGTTGACCGGTGACCGCGAAGGCGTAGATATCGACGATGTCCTCGCCGGTATTGCCCGGGTCGCGTCCGCCGAGGTCGCCGTAGATCTGAGCGGCCGAGCCGATGGAGCCGATCCACTCGGCGGCGAGGATCCGGTCGTTGCGGAAGGTCGTGTTGCCCATGATGGGCATCTGGCCGTTGACGAACGAGGCCTGGCCGCGCGAGGTGAAGTTCTGCGCGAGGTAATCGTTGGAGTTGACGATCTGGCGCAGCGTGACACGCGGGCCGTCGACCGTCGCCGGGTCGAACCCGTAGGCGAACTCCTTCTCGTAATAGCGGAAGACGTCGCGGGCCGGGTGATTCGCGGGGTCGTTGATGTCGCCCGAGACGGTGATATCCATCGCCGACCGTCCCGCGATGACGATCTCGCCCACGGTGCGCCCGACGATGAGCTGTCCGCCGGTCTTCTGCTGCGTCCCGACGACCGGAGCGTCGGGGTCCGCCTCCCACATGCCCGCGTCCGAGCCGGAGATGAACCGGCCGAGGTCGCCCTCGACCGTCGTCGTGCCGACGGCATACCCGAAGTAGATGCTGTTGACGAATCCCTCGAACCGCGACGAACCGTGCACCACGCCGTGGATGTAGATGCTGCCGATGTTCGAGCCGTCCAGCGCGAAGATGCCCTGGTCGGCACGCACGAAGTTGGCGCCGGCGCCGGCGCCGAGCGGCACCCCGCCCGGGTTGTAGGCCGTGGCGCTCGAGTTGTCGCGCATCCAGGGGCTGCCGATGATGACGGAGCCGGGGCCGACCGGCAGGCCGCTGCCGCCGTCGTTGTCGTCGAACATGTACCCGAAGCCCGCCCCCTCGAAGTCGTCGTACAGACCCGCGAGCGTGGTGGGCAGATAGAGCGAGAACTCGCCTTCGGCGAACTCGACGTTCGCCTGCACCTGATTGCGGATGGTCCCGCCCATCACCGTCAACGACGTGTGCCGGTTCGCGTTCGTGATGTTGATCCGGCCGATGCCGTCGTTGAAGTTCGGAACGCCGTCATCGTCGGGGTCCACGAGCACGTAGTTGGACGCGGCGGCAATCTTGCCGAGCTGGATCGTCTGCAGCATGTCGCGTCCGAAGAGGTCGAGGACCTGGACGGTCGCGCCGGCCGGGCCGGTGAAGGTGAGCTGGGCGCCGAAGATGCGCGACTCGATCAGTTCGGCGAAGTCGCCCGGCGGCTGGACCATCGTGATGTTGTCCATCTCGAACCGGTCCGAGGGGCCGCCGATGCCAATGAACGAGATCTCGTCGAAGACGGGGCGCAACGGGTCCGTCGGCGTGAAGAGGAAGGTGCCGACGCCGGTCCCCGGGGCCGTCGTGTTGAGCGCGCCGAGCGCCGCGCCCGTGAAGCTGCCCACGACCACGCCGCCGAGACGCAGCTCGACGCGCAGATTCGCCAGATCGAAGCCGACGGTGCTGCCGGGGCCGGCGGCGACGTCGATCGCGATCGACCGCATCGCTCGCAGAGCATTCGGGAGGCCCGCCGCCACGGCGGCGCGGAAGGTCATCGATTGACCGTTGTTGACGCGGACCCGCATCCGGTTCGTGTCGTTCTGGGGGAGTCCCTGGGCGTTGAAGTCCGAGATGATCCGGATGTCCGAGCCGGGGACCAGCGTGTGGTTGATGCGGATATTGCTGCCGAGCAGGATGGTCCCGTCCGCGACGTTCCCCCCCGCGCCGACCGCGTTGCCCGGGTTGGGCTCGTCGGCGAAGTCCTCAAGAACCGTCTCATCCGGGTTGACCTGGATGTCCAGAGTCGTGTTCAGGTTCGGGATCGTGTACCCGAAGTACGCCTGCACCGAGCCGACGCCGGTGTTCGGATCGACCGACCCCGGGTCGATCGTCAGCGAGAACAGGAGCTGGCGCGCTTCAAGTTGCTCGATCGACGGTCGGGCCGCGGTCCCGGCCAGACGTGCCAGGCGGGATGTCGCGCCCGCCTCCCGGCCTGCGCCGGCGAGCGAACGGGAGCGGACATACGGACGATTCGAGCGACGGGACCGTTTCATAACGACTCCTGCGGCAGTCAGTTCTGTCGAGCCAATTCCCTGGCAACTCTTTCCACCGGCTCTCCGACCGTTCCCGCGACCCCTCGGCCGGGGAGGATCGGGTGCCTCCCGAACTCAGCCCATCTCGTGGCCAGGTCGGCCGAGGCGCCGTTGCACCCCGACCCATGGGCGGAAGCGTACGGCAACCCCGGACGCCCCGGCCCGCCAAAGCCACGACAAGCTACCGACCTGACGGTCATTCCTCAACCTGTCCTCATTCCACCCTTCGGGTGGTCCAGGCCGCTGCCCTGTGGGCCGGCGAGCCGCTTGAGGTTCCGGTACGTCGTCGGCAAGCGGGGGCCGACGCGGATTCCGGAGCCTGTGCCGGGCGCTCCCCAGCACTTCGCGGGCTCAGTATACGAGTTCTACGTCGGCATGCAACCGCATGTTGCATGACTCTGGCGTACGCGGGGCCGAGATTTCAGAGAATCCGGCGCGAGCGGGGATAGCTGCCGAGGACCACCAGTTCCCGGCAATGCGACCGAGCCACCTCGATCGCCGCGGATAGGGCTTGGCTCTCTCGATGGCCTTGGGCGTCAATGAAGAACGTGTACGTCCAGTTGACGCGCCCGCTCGGTCGCTTGTCGATGTGCGTGAGGTTGATCCCGGCCCTATCAAAGACCGAAAGAACCTGCACAAGTGCCCCCGGCTTGTCCGCGGTCGTGAACATCACCGACGTCTTGTCGTCGCCGCTGCGCTTCGCCTGTTGACGTGAGATGACGAAGAACCGGGTGACGTTGCTCGGGTTGTCCTCGATCTTGGCAAAGAGGGTATTCATGGCGTGAATCTGTCCCGCCAGGACCGATCCGATCGCGGCGGATGTCGGCTCGACCCCGCTATCCACAGCTTGTGCACATTCCTTGGCGGCGGTCTGGACCGCGCGGCTGGTGCTCGCCGCGGGAATCAGGTCGGCCTCGGGGTACTGCGTCGCCAGCCAGCCGCGGCATTGATCAAAGACCTCGGGCTTGGAGTGGATCCTTCGGACTGAAGCGGGCGGGCAGTTCGCGAGCAAGGCGTGGTGCACCTCGACCTGGACCTCGGCGTAGATCGACAACTCCCCCGCCGCCTCGAGGAACGCGTCGAGCGTTTCGATGATCCCGCCGCCGGTGGAGTTTTCGATGGGCACGAGTCCGTAGTCGACGTGACCGCGACGGACCTCGGTGAAGACGCCCGCGATCTGGTGCAAGTCATCGAGTTCCACGGATGATCCGAAGTGCTTGATGGCGGCCATATGGGAGTAGGAGCCCGGCGGCCCGAGGTAGCCGATCCGCAGGGGCTGTTCGAGCACGAACGAGCCCGACATGAGTTCGCGGAACACACCCTCGATCGCCCGATCAGGCAATGGGCCTCGGTTGGCCTTGAGGGCGTTCCCCAAGACCTCCGCCTCCCGGTGGGGCGCGTAGATGGGGATCCCCGAATGCCTCTTCAGGCCGCCGACCTCAACGACGAGCTTCGATCGGGCGTTGAGCAGTGCCACGAGGCGCTTGTCGAGGCGATCGATCTCAACACGGATGGCATCCAGTCTCGCGGCACCGTCGTCCTTGACGCCCTTTGGGCGCTTCTTCGCGGGTTTCTTCTTGCGTGGGGGCATGCAATCCGTTCCGAGGTTCCGGCCTTCCAACATCGTCCAGCCGTACCGGGTCTCTTTGCCCTGAAAGGCGAAAGTGCGGCCTCCCAACCGATATAGTGACCCGGAGCCCCATTCATGGCCCTTCAGGAAATGCTGGCCACTATCGGCACGGTCGATGAACTCGCGGCGGCGGTCCGTTCGCTTCCATGGGCCGCGCATGCGCTCGCGGCGGGCGGGCTGGTCTCCGGGCTGATTCTCTGGTGCATCGGGCGGAAGGTGCTCAAGCCGATCTACGCGACCATCGCCGGGCTCGCCGGCGGCGCCTTCGGATTCTTCGGGCTGCCGCTGACCGGTCTTGACTACGTCGCCTCGATCCCGTCGCCTTACGTGGGGCTCGCCATCGGGGGCGTGCTCGGGCTCGTGATCGGCGTTGCACTGTACCGCTTCGCGGTCGCGGTCTCGTTCGGGGCCGCGGCGGGGCTCGCCGGGATCCTGATCTCCGCCACCGCGCTCAATCTTCAGCCGCAGGCCCGCGAGGCCACCCGAGCCGCGATCGCCGCTCTCGAGCAGCAGATGGCCGATGTCGAGGCCGAGCACGCCGCGGCGGTGCAGCCGGCGGAGCCGCCGTCGCCGGAGGCGAAGCAGCAGGGCGCCGCGCAGGCGGTGGCGGACCAGGCCAAGGCGTTCCTGTCGGCGCTGGGCGAAGAGTTTTCGTCGCGCTGGGCGGCGCTGCAGGCCGGCGACCGCATCGTCGTGCTGGGTTCCGGCGCCTTCGGGATCGGGCTGGGCGTGATCCTCGGCCTCATCATGCCGGTCCGGTCCGCGATGGCCGTGACGGCCATGTTCGGCTCCGCGGTGTGGCTGGTGAGCGCGGTCTGGCTCCTCAACGCCGTGGACTCGCCGGGTCGGGAGCTGCTTGACCGCGGGGCGGCGGGCTGGCTCGTCATCTGGACGGCCGTCGCGCTGATCGGGTTCATCGTGCAGCGCAGCGGCCTGCCGGGCAAGAAGTCACCGGACAAGTAGCCGCCGATCGGTCAGGGCGAGGCGTGAATCGCCCCGGCATCGGGCGTGCTCGAGGATGCATCCGGGCGCGCGGTCGAGGCGGCCCGTCCGCTCGCCTCCATGAGCGTGTTGGCGAAGAAGATGAGCACGACGACGCACCCGGCGCTGATGAGGCCGGCCAGCGGCCTCGAGAAGAACGGGGTCGGGACCGCCGCCCGCACGCCCGGCTCCGGATCGTCGAGCATCGGGACCGCCACCAGCCGCAGGTAATAGAACGCCGCGATCGCCGAGTTCAGTCCCAGGACAATGACCAGTGGGATCTCGCCCGCGGAAATGGCCGAGCTGAAGAGCGGGAACTTGCAGAGGAATCCGAGCAGCGGCGGGAAGCCGAGCAGGCTGAGGGCGCACAGCACCATCGTCCACCCGAGGGCGGGGTGGGTGCGGCACAAGCCGCGCAAGTCGGAGACCGTCTCGACCTCGCGCGGTTCATCGTCGCCGGACGGGCGTTCGAGACAGGCCAGGACGGCGAAGGCGCCGAGGTTCATCACGCCGTAGCAGAGCAGGTAGAAGAGGACGGCGGCGAGACCGTTCGACGTGATGCCCTCGCCGACGGGCCCGGCGATCACGCCGACGAGCATGTAGCCGGAGTGGGCGATCGACGAATAGGCGAGGATGCGTTTGACCGAGTTCTGCAGCAGGGCGAGGACGTTGCCGACGGTCATCGTCAGCGCCGCCATGACCCAGAGCATGACCCGCACCAGTTCGGGCAGCGACTGGCCCTCCGGTCCGCTCGTCCACCCCATCGTGGAGACAAGCAGGATGATCGCGAGGAACCCGGCCGTCTTGGGCGCAAAGGCAAGGAACGCGGCGACCGGCGCGGACGAACCCTCGTACACGTCCGGCGTGTAGAAGTGCATCGGCACCGCGGCGATCTTGAATGCCACCCCGATCAGCGAGACGAGCATCCCGGCCATCGCGATGCTGTTGATGCCGGCGCCGCCCGGGGCCATGGCCCCCGCGAACGCCTCGCGGATCTCGTTGAGGTTGGTCGTGCCCGTCCCGCCGTACAGGAGTGCGAAGCCGTACAGGAACGTGGCCGCGCCCAGAGCGCCGAGGAAGAAGTACTTCACGCCCGATTCGTGCGAACGGCCGCCGCGCAGGCCGCCGGCGCTGATGGTGACCATGATGTACGTTGGCAGGCTGGTCAGTTCGAGAGCGAGGAAGAGCCAGATGAGATCGTCGGCGCTGGCGCACAGCATCACGCCTGTCAGCGAGAAGAGGAAGAACGAGTAGAACTCCGCGCGGTTCGTCCGCAGCGGGTTGTAGGCCGTCCGGCCCTGTTCGATCATCCGCTCCTCGGCGCGATCCACCGTCCCCGTCAGGAGCATCAGCAACAGCAGACCGACCACGGCCACCAGTACCTTGGCGAAGGGGATGAGTTCCGGGAGGAAGCTGCCAGGCGAGGATGGCGTGAGCGCGCCCAGAACCCCGGCGGCGATCAGCGCCACGCCGCAGAGCGGGGCGCACATCCGTCGGACGGAGAGCCGCGGCGACAGACCCAGGACCATGACGATGCACGTCGCCGCGAAGAGCGAGATCTCGGGCCACAGGAACCGGATCTTTTCGATCATGGCTCGGTCCCTTCCACCGTCGCCGTCTCCGCGCGGCCCAGCACGGGGGCGCGGCGCATCGCCGGCGGCAGCAACTCAACGCCGTTGGCTGCTTTGACGAGGTTGACGGTCTGGTCCACGGGGCCCCGCAGGACATCGAGCGCCGGCGTCGGGTACACGCCCAGCGCCAGACACGGCACCGCGAGCATGACGAGCACACCGATCTCGCGCCCGTTCAGATCCTGCGGCAGGACGGCCGGCTCGTGGCCGTGCCCGTGAGGCTCGACCAGCGGGCCGAAGACCACGCGCCCGACCATGTACAGGAGGTAGATCGCGGCAACGATCATGCCCGTTCCGGCGGCCGCGGCGTACCACGGTCCGAGCCGGCCCCAGGTGCCGCCGGGCTCCGCGGTGATGCCGCCGTAGTCCGCGCCGGTGCCCCACCAGGCATCGCCGCCGGATTGGAACGTGCCGACGAGACAGAGGATCTCGCTGACGAAGCCGTTGAGGCCGGGGAGCCCGACGGAAGCCATGGTGAAGAAGACGGTGAATGTCGCCCAGATCGGCATCTTGGCGCCGAGGCCGCCGAGTTCCTTCATCGATCGGGTGTGGTAACGCTCGTAGATCATGCCGATGAGCAGGAAGAGCGCCCCGGTCGAGAGGCCGTGATTGATCATGTACAGCACCGAGCCCGAGAGGCCGGTGTGATTGAAGGCGACGAGCCCGAGGATGCAGAAGCCCAGGTGCGAGACCGACGAGTACGCGACGAGCTTCTTGACGTCCGTCTGCACCCAGCAGATGAGCCCGGCGTAGATGATCCCGATGATGCACACGACCGCGATCAGCGGCGCGTACTCGTACGCCGCGATCGGCGCGAACGGGATTGCGAACCGGAAAATCCCGTACGTGCCGAGCTTGAGCAGG